>JAGLXI010000127.1 GCA_023132995.1 Candidatus Zixiibacteriota bacterium
GACATTATCACTTTGCGGTAACAGCGGGTGAGAGGGGACGACGAGGATGTGGATTTCGGCGCTTATGCAATCTACCGCCGTCGGTCGGTATGCAACGCTTGATGTGAAGTAAAGATCACCCTTCACAAGAAACGGCGCTTGCGGGTATCTCCCCGCAGGCGTCGTCTTTTTTTCGCGCTGCGACCGACGCGTGGAGCGATGTTGCTTGACGGAATACTCTAAGGAGGTCCGGTCAATAGATACGGCTTACCCACACAAAAGGCCGCCTGTTGCTTTCGCTCGAGTAAAACGAGCAGCCCTCGAGAGCGCCGGAGATAACCGGTTCGCCGAATTCGTCAGCCCACAGTGACAGCCTGATTCCGTTCTCGATGCCGGCTCCTGCCTGGTAGAAGGAAAACAGGTCAAGGACAGCGTACGTGAGATCGCCTGAGTTCCGAATTTGACAAGGAACGTCCAGAAAAACCGCGTCTACGTCCGGCTGATCGTCATACGTGATCGAATCCTCCTGCCAGGATTCCAATACGCGTTTGGAGAACACGAAAAACGCATCAGCAGGCGGTTCAGAACTGAGGGGCAGCAGCAACTCGCATGATTCAAGTTGTGCGGCCGGATAACTGGGTGGAAGGGGCGGAAGTCCCAGATAGACTCTTGTCCAGTAGATGTCGCCGGGGGGACAATCACCGCTGATCGCCGGCAGACCGTGGCTCAGGAGGAGCAGGCTGTCCGCACCATAGTTCAGATCATTCTGCAGACCGTCACATTGTTCGCTGTAGGCTACGAAGGCATCGTTCTCGACCCAGATACTGTCGTGGAACGTCTTCATCAGGTAGACATCGCACGTCGTCTCCGACAGATATATGTCGACCTCGGCTGAGTCGGTGTGGTAATCCGGGTGCGAGAACACCACCGTCTGCGAACCGCTCGGCACGGGAGAGAGATCGTAATTTCCGTCGACGTCGGTAACGTCGCAAATCTGCTGGAGGCAGACGGTGGCATTGGCAATGACGCCCTCGAAACGGTGCGTCACTTGCCCGGACAGTGACATGCTGCTGGTGGGAGTGAGCTCAATAGCAACCGACGTATCGCGCGTGATTTCGAGGTCGATAGTAAACGGCAGGTAGTCCGTCCGCAGGCAACTCAGGCTGTATTCACCGTCGGGCAGACCAGGCAACTCGAAGATGCCGTCGGCAAGGGTGGTGTCGGTCCTGTCCGCACAGGACACAACAGCGCCGGAAAGCGGCTGCGTGGTGCCGATAAAACAGACATGACCCGACAGATCATGTTGGTTCGCCCGATTGTCAGTGCTGTTATCATCGCCGCCACAGTCAAGCGCCAGCGGTGAAAGAGCCGCCAGTATCGCCAGTAGTGTCTTTCCTCTGATTCGCCTCGGCATACGGATGTTTCCTTCGCAAGGGGTTCCGTCAACTGCAGGCAAGATATCGGATACGGATCGATTCGTCAAGGTTACCTGACCCGGTGCGCCCTCCCCTCATCAGGACATGGTGCCGCTTAAGCTTACCTTCAGGCAATCCGATACAGTGAGAGATAGAGTGAAAACATGATCGGGAGCAGTATCATGCCCAGGACAGACGAATTTTCCGGGATCGTGAAACAGGCCGATCCCTCCGTCTTCGGTCACCTCGTCGGCGAACTGGAACCGGAAGCGACTGAAGTCTGATGACCGTGGACTCAAAGAAAATCCGGCTGGACCAACTCCTGGTGCGCGAGGGTCTGATCTCCGAGGAACAGGTCAAGGAGGCGCTGCTTCACCAGAAGGCTCATGGAGGGAAGCTCGGATCGCAACTTCTGTACCATCGCTATATCGACGAGGCGGGGCTGGTGAAGGCCCTGGCAACTCATTTCGGCTGCGAGGGAGTCGTCCTCTCCAAGTTGGAGATTCCGGAGCCTGTTATCGGGTTCATCCCATCCAAGGTCGCCATAGCGCGCAAGATCATGCCGTTCGGCTATAGTCCGGACGACAATATGCTGCACGTGGCCTGTGAAGACCCGACTGACGAAAGCCTGATAGATGAACTTCACTTTGTGGCTCGTGGGAAGAACATCAAGCTGTTCGTGGCCGCCGAACTGGCCCTGAACACCTCCATTGCCCGCTATTACCTGGGGCGGGATACCTCCCTGGACGACAACCTCCTTCTGGAGATATCGGATAAAGCAACCGAAACCGACAAGTTACCCACACCAGACAGCATGGAGGTGGACAACGCTGAGTCGCCTGAGCAGCCGGCTGTGCTTCTGGTGACCGATGAAGAGCACTCCGGGCCGCTGTTGCAGTCGCTGTTGAAGCGAGACGGTTTCAGAGTCGTCGTGACCGATTCGGCCGACGACGCCATCGACATCATCGGTGAGACGACCTATCACTCGGTTCTAATCAAGGATACCGTGACCGGAGACTACATCGACCTCATCGACCGCCTGCGAAAGACCTCGCCGCGCACGACGGTTCGTTACTACGAGTCGGCATCCTCACTTCTGTTAGGTCAGAAAATGGTCACGGCGGAAAGTCAGCTTCTGCTGCAGAACCTGGAGTTGTTCACGTCCCTCTTGTCCCTCAGGGAGAGACTGACCACGAACCACAGCGGCGCCGTCGGCCAGTACGCCGGCCGGCTCTGCCACCAGCTCGGTCTGCCCGAAAAAGACCGCCTGCTGATTGCCAACGCCGGTTACATTCACGACTTAGCGCGGTTCTACCATCATCCCGATGAGGGGCTCGACCAACCGGAGTTGATCAAGCTGACAAGAAAGCTCCTATCATCGCTACACTACTCGCCCGTCGTGGTGGAAATACTCCGTAACATGTACGCCGACCTGGGCGGCAAATATACTAAGCGCTTGCCCATTGAGGTTCTCGGGGGCAACATCCTGACCACCGTGGATCTGTTCTGCGAGACGGTCGATCAGAATGAGAGACTGTCACTCGACAGGTTTGACGCCATCAAGAAGAGATACCGCGCTCTGATCGGCAGTATGTTCCTGCCCGAAGTGGTCGAGGCGTTCCTGGCGCTGATCCAGGATGAAATCCTGCAATCGCAGTCAGCGGAGAGACCCTGCCAGGTCATGATCTATGCCGACAACCCCGGTATTTTATCCCCGATCGCAAATCGCGTGAGGAACGAGGGGTTCCGCATCCTTTCCCAGTGCTCGCTGGATTCCTTTGTGGAATTGTACGAGCGCAGTCTTCCCGAAATAATGATCCTCATTCTCCATCGCGGGAAAGACGAGATATCGGGCTTCGTGGACGATCTGGAGCGTCGGTCCGTAGCTTTCGACAAGGTTCCCACCTTCCTGATCGTGGATGGCCCTTCCAGCGGGGAGTTGACGGACTTGCTTAATCGGGGTTTTGAAGATGTCATGCCGCTTGAAGTCAATATCGACATTCTCATTGCCCGGATGGGCGAAATCCGGGTCACCATACACGAAGAAGAAAGCCGGCAACACAAGGCCGACAATGGCGAAACCAACGGACGCCTGGCGGATATGAACTGGACCGTCGAGCCAGTGTCCCCCGATGCTGTTCCGGAACCGAACAACCGGTTATCCAACGAGTCTATTCTCACGGAGGACTGCCGGCGGCATGACAAGAGAGTCCGCTCCAGTCAGTCACCTTAACAGGTTCTTGAAAAAGCCTTTTGTCATGTTCGGAAGCCGGCGGATTCGTCATGCTCGAAGGCGGGCATCCAGTAAGGCATTGATACCACTGGATTCCCGCGCGCTCAGATGGCTCCCTGACCCGGAACAAACCCAACCAGGTCCACCGACGGTTCTGTGGTAGCTGTCACCACCAGCGTCGACCCCAGACGGTGAAACATCAGGCGGCAGCCCCCACAGTCATGGCCGAAGTAGGTGATTCCGTCCCTCTCGACCTTCCCGGCAACCAATTCGGGTGGCATCTCGATGCAGTCCGCAGGTACCAGGAATACAGACACGGTGGTCAGCCCATCCAGATAGACGAAATGACCTACCTGCGTTCCCCGGAATTGCTCAAGGCACCCGCCGATGAGCAGGAACTCGGAAACATGCGGAGCAACGGCATAGGTTAACTCCTCGCGGCTGAATGCAATGGCGCCGGTAGTGTTGCCAACATCCCGGAACACATCAAGCGTCCGGGTAGCGACCCTGTGTAATTCGGTCAGAGATGCAAAGGATTCAGACTCCCTAACGAAATCCGAGCCAAGCAGAAACACGGCCACCACAATTATCGCTGCCGCAGCGGCAACGAGGCTCCTGGTGAACGGGCTGAAAGGCCAGCGCCCTTTTGCCGCTCGGGGATGATCGATAGTGGCCAACTCAGCCAGTACCCGCGATTTCAACACTTCCAGTCGGAGCGACGGTCGGTTATCCCGCAGCTTCCGGGTAATGAATTCCTGAATCGCTCCTTCGAACCGGTAGATATCAAAACACTCGCGACACTTGTCGATATGCTCCTGAACCCGGCGGGCATCGACTTCCGAGGCCTCTTTATCAATTATCTCATAGAGCAGTTCCCGGGCTTCCTCACAATTCATTGTGCCTTTTCCTTGATGTATCCATTAGTGACTGCATAATTATATAGTTGCTTTTGCAGAAGTTTCCGGCCGCGGTGCATCCGGGACTTGACCGTTCCGAGCTGAAGATCGGCGATTTCCGCGATCTCCTGGTAGGAGAAACCCTCAAGAAACGAGAGAACCGCCACCAGCTTGAAGTCATCTGGCAGGTTTTCAATCGCCTTCCTCACGTCATCATCGAGGATCTTGGCGAACAGTCTCTGTTCCGGATTTTCAGTGGACTCCATGCCGGCCAACTGACCGTAGAGGTAACTGTCATCAATATCCTCAATGCTGGCCGCCACGGGTGAGCGGGATTTGGACCGATACTCGTTGATGAAAATATTGGTCATTATCTTAAACAGCCAGGCACGACAGTTTGAACCGGGTTCAAACTTGTCCCAGAAGCGATAAGCCTTGGCATACGTTTCCTGCACCAGATCCTCAGCGTCGCTGCCGTCTTTCGTCATCCGAAGAGCCGTGCGAAGCATAGCATCCATGTGCGGCAAGGCCTCAGTCTCAAAGTTGCTCCTTTTCCTGTTGTTCTCGACCTTGAGGTTGCGCATCAGCCCACCCCTCGGGCCATTACCGCAACCTGCAAACCGAGCGCCAAGCTTGTCATAATAACATAGGTTCCGTCCATAATGTTCCCGTCAAAGATGCCGCCAAGAACAATCCCTCCAGACGCCGTGAAAACACTCCCACGCCAGAAAGGCGACATATATCCTCCCTATACCTCAGTATAGCAAGCAACATAGGTACCGGTGGAGCCGTTGACAAGTTTTTTATCCCGTCCGGTCTTCGCCCCGGGGGCCGGCCGACCGGTTGACTTTGACAATACCACAAACTATAATGCGACGTGCATAGTGTTACCGCACTACTCGGGATTCGGATAGAGCGTCCTCACGG
Source organism: Candidatus Zixiibacteriota bacterium (assembly GCA_023132995.1). Taxonomy (GTDB): domain Bacteria; phylum Zixibacteria; class MSB-5A5; order GN15; family FEB-12; genus JAJRTA01. Next base: position 5,451 of record JAGLXI010000127.1, read on the forward strand.
CTCATGTCGCCGATGGCGCGTCGGTTTCTCGTGTTGCACTAAGCGATGAATGATGAGATGGAAGACAAACGTCGAGCAAACGAGATCAAACTGACCGCCGAAGTCAGTTGCGCCGGTTGAGCGTCCAAGTTGTCGCCAAAGTTGTTGGCAGAGGCGCTGGAGACCCTTCCGGAA
>JAGLXI010000128.1 GCA_023132995.1 Candidatus Zixiibacteriota bacterium
CTCTCCGGACCATATAGCCTCATCCTCGCTTTGGGCACCGATTTTCCGTCGATGATCTACCTTTTCAGCGGCACCAACGTGGACGACACGTTCTTTGAACGGCACCCTGTAACACATCTGGTGGTGGATATTTCCAACTGGCAGGCGGCAGTAGACCTGTATCCAGGACTGGAGTCTTTGCCGGCCATAACCACGTACTGGATACGTGACTTTGAGGTCCGAGTGTTCAACATATCGAGGCTGTTCGGCAATCCGCAGGCGCGCGACTACGGGGAATCACACTACGAAAAAGCAATCGGGCACTTCCAGGCCGGGAGGCCGGACAGCGCGCAGATAGAAATAGACCGCCATCTTGCGTTGCAGCCGATGACCAAGTCGGTCGGTCTGCTTGTGGGCGACCTTCTCTGGGAAAGACAGCGCTACGACGATGTCATCACGCATATGACCTCGCTGGCGAACCGCTACCGAACCGACGCCTACGTTCAAATCGAGTGCGCCCGAATGCTGCAGATGATCGGCCTTATGCGTCGGGATAACAACCTGATCTCCCAATCCCAGGGGTACTACGACCGTGCTGTCGCCGTCAACCGATTCAAGGGGAGTCACGTTCAGAAAGTCTATAACGAGACGCTGCGCAAAATGACCGGTGTGAGACCGGACCTGGGAGCCTAAACCGGGGTCGCCGGCTCTCGATAGGCTGCTTCTGTTTCGCTTGCCGGGACTGCCGCAATCATCAGCGCGCACGCGCAGACATGACTCGATAGTTTGCGAATGCCCACCCGATGTATTATGTTTGTGCCTTGACCTGAACCCAAAACGCCCGCCAATGATTCGAGGCCATGGGGCCTCTTGGTGAAGCGGGCCGACCAACAAGGTGAGTATCATGGCATCCCGGTTGCCCTGGAAAACAGCGCTATTTTACCTGCTCACGCTGATGGCCGTCGTTGGCGGTGCTGTCTTCTGGATGTCGGATCTCACCTCTGATCCACCGATGTACTACAGCGGCCTGGGGCAGTCGCTGGGCACCGATCCGGCTGAATATATCCACCACGCCCGCAACAAGGTTCTCCTTGGTCAGTGGGACCCCTATGACTACCCCCGCTGGACTGTCTACCAGCACTCACTGACATCGCTGGTGGGCTATCTCTGGTTTTCGCATGTTGGGGAAGTGACAATAAAGCAGGCCGGTACTGTTGGTGTTTTGCTCAGCTTAGGGGCATTGATTCTTTTCGTGCTGGGGCTTGCGCGACATCATAGGCCCTGGGTTGTGGCGGTCTTCGCCCTCTGCTATGTCATCAATGTAACTCTCTTGACCTATGGGCGGTTGTCTTATCTGGAGAACGGCCTGCTCTTCTGGACGGCGTTGCTGTTCTTTGTGTACTGTCGGTGGCATGAGAGGCTCTGGGGCGTAGTTGCGGCCGGGGCCATAGTGGCGCTGGCGACATTCACAGGCAAGCTGTTTGGAGCTTTGCTCCTTCCCGCCCTCTGCCTGACCGTATTCCTCTCTGTTTCACCGACGAAGCGCTGGCGGTTTGTGATTGCCACCGCCGCCGGCTACGCGGTTGCATCGGCCGCCCTGGTCGTCATATTGTACGGTGGTGATTTCTTTGCCGCCTTTGCCTACGTGGGCGAACAGTCGTATGGCCTGAGAGGCTTCCCGGCAGGACTGAGTTCCCCGTGGGGCTTTTTCGAACATCTGGTAGCGTATGGGTTCAAGAATCGCCTGTTCTACCTTGATCCGGACATCTTCATGTTCCTGCTTGCCGCATGTGGCCTGCTCGTGTTTGTGAACAAGCGAGCAGCCTTCAGGGAATTGTCACCCGCCATCAAACTGGCCTGCTTCTGTGCTGCGACCGTCTTCTTAGGGCTGATGCCGCTCAACTACTCGCCGCTGCGCTACGCCTTGTTCCTGATCCCTGCCGTGATCATCGCCTGTTTCGGCCAGCTTGACCACCTCCTCAACAGGGAGAAAACCGGTTTTGCACAACCTGGCCGGGCGGGAGTTGTTCTTCTGGGTCTCTTATGCTGGTTTGCGCTGTACCAAGTGGTGGGAAACGTCTTCTATTTCAACTTCACACCCTACCGGGCATTGGCCTGGGGCACCCTTCCGGGGGCAATTCTGGTGGCGCTTTTGTTGCGCTACCTGCTTGGGAAATGGCAACTCAGGGTCAGTCGCACATATTTAATCTGTGCTGTGATCCTGCTTGTCGGCCTCTCGGCGGTAGCCAACGGCTTTCGGATTCGACGGCTGCACTACCTCGATCACAATTTCAATCTGCTCGATGCCAACGAGGACCTCAGCCATATATTGGGTCCGGACGCGGTGGTCTCGGGACCATACGGACCGGCGATGACAGTTGATACCGACTTAGGGGCATTCATCCACTTTTTCGGTGTCGCCACGGTCGATTCCACGCTTTTCGACCGCCAGCCGGTGACGCATCTGGCCATGGATGCCTCAAACCTCAAAGAGGCCGCCAAAGCCTACAAGCAACTTGTCGGTCAGGCTCAGATCGCCACCTACTGGATCCGGGATTTCGAGGTCAAGCTATTCAACATCAGCAAGCTGTTCACGAATCCGCAGGCCAACGCCTACCAGGAAACGCACTACGAGAAAGCGGTCGCGTATTTTCACGCGGGCAATCTCGACAGCGCCATGGTGGAAATCAACCGCCATCTGGAGAGCCATCCCCTGACCAGGTCGGTGGGACTGTTGGCCGCGGACATTCTGGGCAAGACCAGCAAGACCGAGGAGACGGTCCGGGTCATGACGACGCTGGCCAACAAGTACCCGACGGACTTCTACATTCAGATGCAATGCGGCCGTCTCTATCTCATCGTAGCTCTGGCAAACAAGAACCAGAGCCTGATGAATTCGGCCAGGATGTATTTCGAGCGTGGGATCAAAGCCAACCGTTTCAAGACCGACCTGGCCAACAAGCTGCTGCTTGACACTCAACGCCTGTACGGTCGACAAGCACCCGGCGGCGGCCGGTGACTGTAAGTCCGACCACTCTCACGGCACCCATTTCACAATAGACCACCTGGGCAAGTCCCAGCACGCTTCGGCCATCTCCCGACAAGCGGAACCTGTGACCCACAATAGTTGTTGTCAATAAGTGAATGGGATGGCACGCGCATTAGTACCCGCGACGCCGGAGGGAACATGGCAATCACATGGGGCTGCGGATTGGCAGGTCCGGAAACGGTAGCCCGGGCCTTCATTACGCACGGCCCCGTCAGGAAATGTAGGACCACGGAGGGTCACGTGCTTGTTTTGACACGGAAGTTGGGAGAGTCGATAACTATCGGCGACGACATCAGGGTCTCCATACTGGGTGTCCATGGTCGCCATGTAAGGCTGGGCATCGCCGCCCCCGCGGATGTGGCCGTTCACCGCGAAGAGATATACTCACGCGTGCAGGACGAAAACAGGCGGGCGGCAGAATCAGCCGGGGGCGGCTTGCGCATGGTAATCAATCTCGTCAAAGAGAAGCTCGGGGGAGCGCAAGCGGCGGGTGCTGACAAACCGGACGTTGAAACGGGAAACGTTCGTCGCAGCTTGAAGCGGAGCCACAAACGATCCCGGTCTGAGAAGCCCGATAATAGCTGACTCGCGGTTTGCGGCGTGTTTTTCTGCGTACCCGCGCGGCACCTTTTTTCCCTGATTTCTCATAATCCGGTTGGCACAAACCGGGGCTCTCATACGTACATCAATACACACACGTAAATGTTTTTGGTTGACGAATCAGACGGATCTGTGTTATCGTTCATCGGTTCACTGGAGGTCCAAATGGAAATTGGCCTGACGTATTCCAGCAAGGATCCGAGGCACAAAGAGACTAAGGAATTGGTCAGAAAGTTTGTCAGAGATCGGGGGATATTAGCTCGTATCATTGAGTCTGAGCAACCGGTGGAGGTGCCGACCATTACGATCGACGGCTGCAGCGTGATCGAGTCGGTCCGAGCTTCAGGTAAAGCTGGCCGCACGGCAATGAAGTTCCCCACCCCCGAGGAAATCAGCCGCGCTCTTGAGAGAAGTATCTGGTGCCTCTGAGAAGTCCCGTGCCCCTCGCTCGCTCCTTTTGATCAGACATCTATGCCGTGCCAAGATGACCCGGGCAGCAGTCATCCGAGCGCCGAGACCAAGCGACAACGGTCTACGCTGCTGCTTCAGCCACTCACCTTGTCAGTGAGGAATTCAATCAACTCCGCCGTTTTCATACGGGTCTGCTCCATTGTGTCGCGGTCGCGGACGGTCATGGTTTCGTCCTGAAGCGTCTGGCCGTCGACAGTCACACAGAACGGCGTCCCGGCCTCATCCATACGGGCGTACCGCCGACCAACGGCCCCGGAAACATCATAAAAGACCTTGAACCGCTTCTTCAATTCGTTGTACACTTTTTCCGCGAATTCGGGCATGCCGTCTTTCTTGACCAGCGGAAACACGGCTGCCTTGATGGGCGCTATCTTGGGTGACAGGCGAAGGAAAACGCGCGTTTCCCCCTTGACTTCCACCTCGTCATAGCCGTCGACCAGAAGCGTCAGGATAGTGCGATCACATCCCGCCGAGGTCTCAATGATATAGGGGATGAACTTCTCCTTGTATCGTTCATCAGCGTAGCGAAGGTCCTTGCCGGTGGCCTCCATGTGTCGGCTGAGGTCGAAGTCGGTGCGGTTGTGAACGCCCTCAAGTTCCTGCCAGCCGAAGGGGAACTCGTATTCGATATCATAAGCTGCCTTGGCATAGTGGGCCAGTTCGTCCTCGCCGTGTTCGCTCCAGCGCAGTTTGCTCACATTCACCCCCAGTGATTCGTACCAGGCCCAGCGTTCCCGGCGCCAGTACTCAAACCATTTCTCGTCCTCGGCCGGATCGATGAAATACTGCATTTCCATCTGTTCAAACTCGCGCGTGCGGAAGATGAAATTGCCCGGCGTTATTTCGTTGCGGAAGGCTTTGCCGATCTGCGCGATGCCAAAGGGGATTTTCTGTCGCGAGGAGTTCTTCACGTTGAGGAAATTCAGATAGATCCCCTGAGCTGTTTCGGGGCGCAAGTATATAGTGCTGCTGGTGTCTTCCACCGGCCCCATGAATGTCTTGAACATCAGGTTGAACTGTTTCACTTCCGTTAGTTCACCGCCACAAGTCAGGGGCGATTTGGACGGTCTCTTCGGGCAACGGGACTCTTCCAGTTTGTCGGCGCGGAAACGGGCCTTGCAGGTCTTGCAGTCTACCATCGGGTCATTGAATTCGGTGACGTGCCCCGAGGTGTGCCAGACCTGGGGATGCATGAGAATGGCGGCGTCAAGCCCTTCTACATCGTCACGCCGGTTGGTCATGGCGTCCCACCAGTGCGTCTTCAGGTTGCGCTTCAATTCCGCGCCCAGGGGACCGTAGTCCCAGCAGGAAATAAGCCCGCCGTATATTTCGGACGAGGGATAAACGAATCCGCGCCGCTTGCAGAGCGACACGATGCGGTCCATCAGGTCAGGTTGTTTGTTCTTACTCATGTCGTCCTTACTGTCAGGTCAAGTCTGTATCTTTCAGTTTTTGCAAGAACTCAAGCGACTTCAGATCGGTCTTCAGGCCGACCTGGTACGCCAGGAAGCGTGTCAACGCCTCCAGGAGCGGTTCGCTGTCCTTGAACATTATCGGCACCTGGGCGGCCTCACCCAGTGAGGCGTTCTGTAGCGCCACCAGGTACGCGAAGCTCTTCGCGGACAAAGAAATATAGTAATCTCCCGGCGCTTGGCAAGTCCTGCAGATCACGCCCCCACGCTCGGGGAAGAACGGGACAGTCGCGATTGCCTCCTCTGAATCCGACTGGGCTTCATCATCGGAGGTTACCACCTGGCGGCCGCATCCCGCGCAGCAGCCCAGCGCCGGGTGGTAGCCAAGATGCGCGAGCAGTCGAAGAAAGAAAGCCAGGAACAAGGGCGGCAATGATCTCTTGTGGACTATCTCGACACTCTTCAGGAAAACCGCGAAGTAGTCATACAGCGTTTTCTGTGGTTCTTCTTCCGGCAGCAGCAGGTCAAGGAGTTCGCACGCCGCCGAACCGTATGCCAGCCGCCCGAGAGAACCATCCCGCTCAAACGAGAACGTCTCGAGAAGATCGATATCCGAGATGTAGCCGCGTGATTCCTTCTCGGAACTGTAGAACGTTACCTGAAGCCGGGCAAACGAAGTCAACCGGCCGCGCTTCGATTTGAGACTTCGTCCACCCCTGTCGACCAGCGCCAGTTTGCCGAAGACCCGGCTGAAGAAGACCACTGTCCGCGAGGATTCCGACCAGTTGTACGACCTGAGGACTATGGCTTCCGATTTCTCGAGCGGCATCGTCCCTACCGGCCACGGTAATAGTAGATCGTTTCGTTCGACTTGACCATGTGGTAGCGTGTGCGAGCTATGTATTCAAGATAGAGCCGGTCACCGGTGAGCATCTTTCGAATGCGATCGTTGTCGATCAGATCGACCATCGCCCTGCGGTTGGCTTCGATGAGGGCTGACTTTTCCAATTCCAGACGCACAATCCGCGGCAGGCCGTAGTTACCGACCATCAACGAATAGAGAAACAACAGGCCAATAGCCCAGAAGCCGTACCTGACGATTTTCCGGCGCAGACGGGCGTCGGCGTTGGAGAGTCTTTTTACGAAGCTCTCTGCCAGTGGCGCCAGTCGCGACCGGGATTGTTTCACACGACGCGGCATGCGGACAATAAGGCAATCCGACACGCCGCCAGGCAACATTAAAACGTTGAACTGTCTGTCTTCTCCCTACCGCAGGTCTTGGTGATCGCACGCTTTCTGCTGCTGATAGGTGCGCTTTTACTTCACTACTGGTTGGGTTGTATCAGGAATGTGAGACCGGTCAACGTTTCGTGCTGAGGATATCTACGGCTCCAGAGGCCAACCGGACGGCGTAAATAACTCCAGGACCGAGGCCGCCCGTTTCTCATCAATGATGCCGATCGCGATTCCGGCGTGTACCAACAGGTAGTCCCCAACGGCGGCGTCAGGCACCACGGCCAGGCAGTGAGAACTCGTGTATTTTCGGTCGCCCTTTTCTATCCTGTCATGCGTGTCTTCTGTAGTTCATCGACTATGCCGTCCGCCGTGGCCCGGGCGGCGCGTTTCACTTCCGGAGAAAGCCCGAGACCGGACGAAAAATCGGCGCCCTCGATGCCGAACACGACCAGGCGCCGGGGAAGGCGGCCCAGCGTCCGCGCCAGTCCTATCGCCTCAACCAAGCTTATCGCGTGGGTGGAACGGCCGTCGAATAGATCGCCGGGAATCGTCTCGCGCAGGGCATCGAAACGATAGGTCCGGCCCGGCGTCGCCCCGGAAACGGCACAGTCGATAATGAACACGCTGCTTGATTCGGTCCATGTTTCCAAAAGGGAGTAGCCGTCAGCGATGCCTTCGACGACTTTCAGGTCCTCGCAGGCCATGCCGCCGACCAACCGGGCGACATGCAACCCCACGCCGTCGTCTCCCCGGTAATCGTTGCCGATCCCCACAACTACTGTGCTGGTCGCCTCACCCACCGTCAGACCCCTCTCACTCCCGTTCGATGTCGAGCTTGAGGAAGTGGCAGGAGCACGAGATACAGGGGTCATAGTTGCGAACCATCTGCTCACACCGCCAGGTGAGATCATCCTGGGACAAGTGCAGGTTGTCGCCCACGAAGTGGGACAGGTCGTTTTCAATCGCTTTCTGGTTCTGCGACGTGGGCGGGATGATACGTGCGTCCTTGATGTCGCCGTTGTCGTCAATCTGATACCGATGGTAGAGCAGCCCGCGGGGCGCCTCGGTGCACCAGTGGCCGGTGGCGGCGCGCGGCTTGACCTCGACACACGGACTTTCCGGCGCCTGGTAGGCTTCGATAATCCGTTGCGCTTCCAGGCAGGCGAACAGGGTTTCGACACCTCGGACAATGATGCTCTTGAACGGATTCGTGCATACCCGGCCAAGTCCCGCTTCCCCGGCCGCTTCCTGCGCCGCCGCCGGCAACTTGTCGAAATTCAGGCTGTAGCGCGCCATCGGGCCAACGAGATACTCACCCCGCTCTTTTATCCTGGCGTGAAGCGAGGTAGAATGCTTCACTTGCTCCTCTTCAAAGTGGTCAAGGAACTCCTCGGCGCTGATATCGAGGCCTCTGTTGGAAACGACGCGGCCGTCGTTGAGGGGATACTCGTCAGGATGACGGAGGGCAACAAACTCGTAGTCCTGCTCGTAGTCGGGAAAGGGAAGGGTCGCCGACCAACGAATCGTCTCCAGGGCCGCTTCCGTCGCCCACTTGAGCCTTTCGGTCAGAGTATCCAGTTCCTTCTTCGCGGGAACTTTGTAGAAGCCGCCCACCCGGGGATTGATGGGGTGGATTTCCCTGCCTCCGACCAAAGTGATAATGTCGTTACCCACCTTCTTGAGTTGTAGACCGCGATTGACCACGTCGGGATGATCCTGGGCCAACTGCACGGCGTCCTGGTAGCCGAGAAAGTCGGGAGCATGGAGCATGTAAATGTGAAGGGCGTGGGACTCGATCCATTCGCCACAGTATAGCAGCCGACGGAGATCGCGCAGTGGACCTTCCACGGAAACGCCGCAGGCTGTTTCCATGGCGTGCGACGAACTCATCTGGTAGGCCACCGGGCAGATGCCGCAGATGCGGGCGGTAATGTCGGGAACCTCGGTGAAACTGCGTCCCCGCAGGAAACCCTCGAAAAACCGGGGCGGCTCGAAAATCTTGAGCTTGGCTTCAACTACCTTATCGTCCTTGATCCTGATACTAAGCCCGCCTTCACCCTCAACGCGGGCCAGGTAATCAACGGTAATGATCCTACTTTTCATATGCTTCGCTCGCTTTCCGGAATGGCTCCGCGTAGGCGTTGACTCCGCGAAAGGCTCTCACGATATCCCTGTCTTCCACGTTCAGGCGTTTCCACGCCTCACCCAGGGCGGAAGTGTTGGGAGTCTCCTTGGGACCGAAACAGCCGTAGCAGCCGCGATCGTAAGAGGGACAGAGAGCACCGCAACCGGCCTGCGTGACAGGTCCCAGACAGGGAATACCCCGGGCCACCATGACGCAGACGATGCCGCGCATCTTGCATTCCATACAGACGCTGTAGGCAGGGATATTCGGCTTACGGCCGTTAAGAAAGGCGCTCAGTACCTCGACGAGTTGGTATTTGTTGATGGGGCAGCCGCGAAGTTCAAAGTCGACCGGGACATGATCGGCAATCGGTGTGGACTTGTTCAGGGTCTTGATATATTCGGGAGAGGGGTAGACGATTGAGGTGTACTCCGAGACGTCCGCGAAATTGCGCAGGGCCTGGATACCGCCTGCCGTGGCGCAGGCGCCGATAGTGACAAGAAACTTGGAAGCACGCCTGACCTTGTGGATGCGTTCCGCGTCATGGGGTGTCGTTATCGAGCCCTCCACGAACGAGATGTCATAGGGTCCCTTGACCACGCGGTGCGAGGCCTCGGGGAAGTTGGCGATCTCGATCTCACCGGCTACTGCCAGCAGTTCATCCTCGCAGTCAAGCAGGCACAATTGACAGCCGTCACAGGAGGCGAATTTCCAGACGGCCAGTTTCGGTTTGCGTTTGCCGACCATGTCACATCTCCCGCTTCCGGAACGAATCCCGAACGTCTTCATAGCAGTACACAGGACCGTCCTTGCACACGAACGACGAGCCAAGCTGACAGTGGCCGCAAAGCCCGATACCACATTTCATGTTCCTCTCCATGGAGACAAAGATATTGTTCTCCGCCACGCCCCTCTTGATAAGTTCCATCACCGTGAAACGCATCATTATCTCCGGGCCGCAGACGAAGGCGACACAGTGCAGGGGGTCGAACACGGCCCGGGGTATCAACTGCGTGACCACACCGACATTGCCCTTCCACGACCTGGCGGCGCGATCTACCGTAAGAGCCGTCTCGATATCAAACCGCGAGCGCCATTTCTCCAGGTTCCTGCGGAAGAGGATGTCTTCCGGCGTGCGGGCGCCATAAAGCAGGACGACCTTGCCGTATTCCTCGCGGTGCGCCAACAGCTGATAGATAGCGGGTCGCAGCGGCGCCAGGCCGATGCCGCCGGTAATAACTACGACATCATTGCCGGCCACCGCCTCAACCGGCCAGCCTTTCCCGAACGGCCCACGCACACCAACCGAATCACCGACCTTCAGACTCGTCAGCGCCCTGGTCGCGGCGCCCACAGCCCGGATGGTGTGAACCAGCGAGTCATTCTTGGCGGGATTGCCGCTTATAGAGATGGGCACTTCGCCGACGCCGTAGGCGTAGAGCATGTTGAACTGGCCCGGCTCGAACGGGAAACCGTCATCCCCATCGGGCGGTTTCAACTGAAGCGAAACCGTATCGTACGTGTCCTTTCTCGTGCGGCGAATCTGAAACGGCCGCGCGAGCATCGGGTCGCCGTCACGAACGTCGTGCAGCGGGCTACTTGTCGGTGTTGTGGCCATAAATATCCATCAACTGTAATCTCGTTGCTCCCAGTCTCTCCGCTATAATCAGGGCGAACCGTTTCATGACCTCATATCCCAGATCATGATCCTGCTCACACTTGTCACGGAGGCACTTACCGTCCAGGGCAATGGCCCTTGTCAACTCCACGGCGCGCGCGTCGAAATGCCAGCGATAAGGAGGTACCAGCCAGGACCAACCGAGAATCTCGCCCTCGTCTTGGGACTGAATGACGATCGGTTCCCGCTGAGGAACGTGCGTTTCGATCGATACCTTCCCGTGTCGGATGAAATAGAAGGTATCGGCCGGTTCCCCCTCGCGAAATAAGAACTCGTTGGCCTGGAAAAAGACATTTGACGCGCACCCAACGAGCAGTTGCACTTGATCGACATCCATTCCTTCAAGGAAAGGATGCTCACTGAGGATTCGTTCCAGATTCTCCATCTTTCACACACCTTCAAACAGATTGAACTTTCTCGCTTTGTTCCTTGTCTCTTAGGGCGCGTACTTCTTCGGTGATATCTATCCCGGCCGGACACCACGTTATGCACCGCCCGCACCCCACGCAGCCGAGGGTGCCGAACTGGTCGAGCCAATAGGCCAACTTATGTGTCATCCACTGTCGATACCGGGCCTTGACAGTGAACCGGATACTGCCACCGTGAATATAGGAAAAGTCCCTCGTGAAACAGGAATCCCACCGGCTCCAGCGCTCGGCCTGCTGCCCGGAGAGATCGGTCCCGTCTTCCACGTTGACGCAGAAACAGGTAGGACAGACCATCGTGCAATTTCCGCAGGAGAAACAACGGTCGGCTACCGTCTGCCAGTGGGGATCATCGAAGCACTTGTACAGCAACTCCCGGATACCCTTGGTATCCAGTTCCCGGCCCATCTTTGCCGTCGCCCGTTCCATAGCCTTGGCGGCGGCCTCTTTCTCGGCGTCATCGGCCACTTTCGTCGGCAGATCGCTGAGTAGTTCTTCCCCGGAGGCGGAACCAACTTCGACGACGAAATAATGGCGGCCCGATTCCAGTATCTCGGTCAGCGCCAGGTCGAATCCCGACGTAGCTTTTGGTCCTGTCTTCATCGAGGCGCAAAAGCATGTGCCGCCGGGACGGACACAGTTGACGGCGACAATGAAGAGGTTTGACCGCCGCTCCTGGTAGCCGGGGGCAAGATATGGCCCGCCGGTGAAGACGGTATCTTGAATAGCCAGCGCCTGAAGCTCGCACGGACGCACACCCAGCAACGCTTTCTTTGCCGTCTCCCTTTCCGGCTCGATCACGGTAAACCCCTGCTCGTCCCGTCTGGCCTCCCAGAGCCTGGTCTCCGGCGGATGAAGATATTTCTTCCAGGAGTGAGGACCTACGGCGTAATCGAAATACGTTTTCTTCCCGCTCTTCACCAGGCGATAGCTGCCGGGCTCCTGGCGATCAGTCCAACCGATGGGAAGATCACGAACCGTCTCGATCTGATCGTACGTGACGGCGCCATCCTTGATCCGGGGTCCGAGCACTTCGTACCCCTTATCGATCAGCGCTTGCACGAGATATCCAAGCCCCTCCGACTCAAGGACTGCGATGTTTTCCTGTCGTTTCGTCATGTTCCTCCGCTACCCTTTTTCCCTGCATGGCCGTTTCATCCCCGGGCGCGCATGGCTGTTTTCACGGAATGTGGCAACCCATGGAGAAGCAATACCGAACTTCTTATGAAAAGAACGATTATTCATTATCAAAAAGCTATTGGAAACTGCGAGCGGACAACAGGAATTGTCCCTCGTCTCGATTCGGAGCAGGTATCTGAGCCAGGCCACGTCATTCTGCAGCGGTTTAGGAATGGTTGTCAATGGAAATCAGGGCCGCGCGTAGCGTAAAGTACCCGCTGCGCCGGTGTCAGAACCGCACCTATGAACTACTATGTTTACGGACGGCCCGGCGGTGCAGGGCCATCCTGAGGGGCCTGAACCAAGTGCGGCGGGAGGGGAACGGCACTGGCCTTTGGGACATAGCCCATAATATCTCCCCGCGGCATTGTAGGCATGTGGCCCTACGTCATAGTGACAGGAGAAGACCCAACCTTGCCCCAAAGGATTGCCATCCATCGTAGGCGAGCCAAAATCGCTCAGCCACCTCTGCGCTGGCAGCCAGTGGGCCCACCAGCCGCTGCACAACGCCGATCCCCGGGTAGATTGCAACATCCCCACCACCACCGCCGTCGCTATTCCCTCCGACATAACCGACCACACCACCCCTCAGCAGGAACATCGTGCTGCGTGTAATCGGGAATCCGTATGAAAGTGCAGCGTCTGCCGATAGACCGGTAAAATTGTGAAATCCTGTGGGCTCGAGGTACGTGACCCCGAAGTCGAATCCAATGCCGCCAGGGTTCAGCAGGGCGATGTAAACCGATGGTCCCCTCAGTGTGTCCTCGATGGGGCCGTTCCGTCCCATGGCAATGATGCTAAACGCCACCCCTAGCGCCCAACCATCAAGCACATGCTGTCTTTCGCATTCGATGTTTGAGGCCGATCGACTTGACACCTCATCCGCCCAAGCCTCGGCACACATACACACCATGACCCCGGCGGCGACGAGGGTCTGAATAAGTTTGGCTGGAGTATTCACGTTCAAATCTCCCTTTCATCCATATGTAATGTAGGCCAAAAGGGTCAGGTTGTCAATGCGATTAGGGCCCCGCGACGTATCCGCGGGGTTCTGACCAACTATGTCTGGAATGTCGGAACCGCACCTATCCTACAAGGTGCTATGCCTATCCACTCTCATGGCCGCTCGCGTCCACGAGAGCCCCAAACCCCGCTGCGCCGGTGTCGCCTTCGGTGTTGATCAGAAGCACGGATGAGTCGGGGCTGAGGTCAAGAAATGCCACCGCCGGTGAAAGAGACGGCTCGGCTCGCAGCGCCAGCAACGCCGCCAAACCAGCCGCACCCGATTCACCCGAGACAAGGCGCACGTCGTCGCCTTCAGGATAGTACAACCGGCGCATCGCCCGGACGCAGTAGTCGTCCGACACTGACAGAAACAGATCGAACCCATGCTTCACCAACGGCCACGCCACAACGGACGGCGTGCCGCAGTTGAGACCGGCCATGATCGAGTCCTGTTCCGCCGCGACCGTGACCGGATTGCCGTCGGCAGAACTGATCGACTGCAACAGGCAGTCGGCATGGGTAGGCTCCACCGCCATGAGTTTGACCCCGGATACCGAGTGAAGCATATTATAATACCATGCCGCCGCGCCCGCGAAGGCCCCCACGCCCGCCTGAATCACGACAATATCAACGCGCGGCGTATCGAGCGATGCCTCATGTATCTCGCGAAACATGGTCAGGTATCCGGCCATTATCCAGCGCGGGATATCCTCGTAGCCCGGCCATGAAGTGTCGGAGATGATTTGCCAGCCGCTCTTCTGGGCTATGGCGGCGGCCTCGGCTACAGCGTCATCGTACGAGCCGTCAACCGTCACCACCCTGGCCCCTTCCGACTCTATGGCCTTGATGCGTGCCGGCACGGTGTTGCCGGGGACAAAGATCACCGCGCGCTGCCGAAGCTTCCTGGCTGTAAAGGCCACAGCGCGCCCGTGGTTGCCGTCGGTGGCGGTGCAAAAGGTATACCTGCCCGCCTCAACCACGCCGGGTTGCCGGTAGAAATCGCGCACAGGGGGGACAGGGTCCCCGCGGGAGGTCAACTCACCGACAACAAAACGATAGACGGCATACGACGCCCCAAGACCCTTGAACGCTTTGAGGCCGAACCGGTGGGCTTCGTCCTTGACGAGAACCTGTCCCACACCGAGTTCATCGGCCAGAGCCGGCAACGACACCAACGGCGTGGCCCGGTACTCGTCCAGCGAGTGGTGCAGATCGAGAATGTCGTCACCCTCAAACGCCGCCCTGAGCGGGTCACTCCACTGGGGCGCAGTTTCCCGGTACGGGTTCAGGCTATATCGACACATGATTTCCTGCGCTTTGCATACGCTCGTGTTGCAACGTGTGAACTGGGCGCATTTGCCTCAGTCGTCCGGGCGTTGTGTTGCTCCAACTCTCTACGGGCTGTCCTCAGCGCTGTCTGACTCCAGTTCCATGCGAAACTCCACCCCGCCGTTGTGGAACTCGATCCGGCGCAGGGGCCTGTTTTGGGCAACCCCATCGAGGCACTCGTCAGGCACGCCAAAGCGAGTGGGAAATGGTGAGTCTCGCTCGAAGTCTGCGGTCGTGAGATGGTCGACCGTCTTCACAGACAGGGACAGGGTGTCGCCACCCACGTTGGCCATGCTGTTGTCGGTACAACTCTCCCAGAAGAAGAATATCGCCACGGCCGTGTCCGGCACGAAATCACGCCGCTCACTGGACACGACCAGACGGAGCAGTGAAATCTCCCGGCCCAATCCATAGCAGACGGGCCGCGTGCTGTCCGGTACTACTTCTGCCAGTGCGATTGCCCGCCAGACCGCCGATGGGTAGCCTTCCGTCGGCTCACTGCACTGGACCCGTCGTGCATTGAAGAACTCCCAGTGACATGAATCATGCAACTCACCGGGCAAGACTTCGACAATGTCAACGATATCGCTCGCGGTGGCAATCTTGAGATCAAAGCCTGCCACAGGGCGACCGTGCGACTTCAAGGTAACGTCGAGAGTGTCGTAGATCCTCCCCGCGGCAGCGACAACACGGTCAACAGAGATTACAAATGGGGCAAACTCAAAGAGATCGACGCTGTCGGTTATCAGGCTGTCAGCCGACGCCGAATCCGGTGTGGTTCCCGAGGCGCCACTACCAACCCCGACAAGAAGCCCAACAGTAATTGCAGCCGCCAGTATTTTCACACATCCAATCTACAGCTTTGGGCTTCTATCGCAAGGCACAAAAGCGGCCTGGCCGCCGAGGGCGACCGCCGGCCAACTTACTTGAGCAGCATCATCTTCTTCGAAATGCTGCGGCTGGGAGTACTGAGACGGTAGAAATAGACACCGCTGGAGAGTTTCCGCCCTAATCTGTCACGACTGTCCCACCGGAAAGACACCGATCCGGGGCCGTCGACTCCCGACCAGTCGGTGACGAGCTGCCCGGCGATGTTTACTATTTCCAGATGCCAGGGAGTTCTGCGCTCCAGGTGAAACTCGAGAGTTGTGATCGGGTTGAACGGGTTGGGGTAGTTCTGGCGAAGCGTGGCTGTCGGCAGACCTGGCTCGGCCGCAGTTTCGGCAATAACGTTGGTGGGAACTTCTTTCTGGAAGACGATTCCCTCGCTTGTGACGGCGCGCTCGGCCATAGGGAGCGGCTCGTTGCCCCCGTAAGAGATAGTGAACAGTTTGTGAAGCCCGGCGTTCAGCACCGGAACCTGCGGCGACCCTCCGAGAAACAGCACCCGCAGGCTGTCCGAGACCCTGTAGTAGTACCGACCGCCCAGTTCCCCCGCATCCTCGTCGCCATGGAACTCGACGTAGTTCACCTCGAACTGCTCTCTGGCGAACCACAGGTTGTAAGCTCCGATGGGGCTGTCGGCGCGAATGCTCACCGTCAGTAGATTGGATGCGCTTTCGTAGATGAAGGAGGCGTGCGGCGTTTCGGTGGGAGGGCTCCCCGATGGGCTGCCGTTCATAATGTAACGCATGGTGACCAGATCGGCCAGGCCAGCGTTGAGACCGTCACCGTCGAAATCAGTTTGCGCGATCTGCGCATCACGGCTGAGATTGAAAACAGAGTCGCCGTATAGAAAGAAACCGCGAAGGATGTTGAAGTCATCAAGCTCGAACCCGCTGCCGTCTCCATTGATATCCCCCGCCACGCCACTCGGCTCCCATGGCCGAAAGGTCACCACCGTACTGCGGAAAATCACGTTCCTCAAAGCCTGCTTGTAGCAGATGAGCAGCGAGTCGTCACAATCGGCATGTGGCCCAGCCAGCGAGGGAAGCGCCATGCCATCGTCCGTTATATCCACACCTGCGGCGTCAAACACCTGCCCGGCCAAAAAGGCGGTGTCGCCGTCTGCAGATCGCAGGACATTGTCCGTGCATTGTTCCCAGCAGAATTCAAGAGAGCTGGTTGTGCTGTAGAGGGCTGCTATCCCGTGGGTTTGAAACCGAAGCCGGCAAATCCGCCCGTCGGGCCACAGGCAGCGGCAGGTGTCATGCAGGCAGTCTGGTTCCATGTCGACCTTGAGTCTCAGAACCGGCAGGTGGTAACCGTTGTCAACGGGAAAGCTATGTTCATACCTGAATGGCTTCCAGGTGCAACCGGCCGGTGCTTCAACAGGGAGGACGTCAAACGGCGTCATAGTGGTGGAATCAAAAGCCAGGGCCAACTCGAAGCCACCGGTGAAAGTGGTACAACTTGAATTCCGCCAGCCGACATACAGGTCGATATCTACGATCTCACCCGGCTTGACCTGTTCGGCGGCCTCAATCCAGACCTCAAACCCCGATTCGCCATCAGCCGCCATCAGAGAGCCTGCGTCCCCTGCCGCTGCAAGTTGCCTAAGCAGCAACAATGTCACGCCGATCAACAGAGCGGCCCCCATGGGAAACCTCAAGCTTGATCGGCGCTCACCGACGATAATCAACACAATGAGGGCGCTCCGATATACTTTCGGGAATTCCCGAAAGCTGCTCTTTGTTAGTTCGATCCGTGTCGGGTGCAGGAACGCTGCGACCTGTTCATCAAAGGCGCGCAGACCAGAAGCTGTCCACACGCCGAGAAAGCCGAATGTGGAAGTCCGGTCTCCTCGTGATAGACGCAAGAAGCCCGGATCATGGTGCCCACCATCTTCGATGGGCCCGGTAAACTCAGACTACTTGACTACCTTAAACTTGTATGGGCCCGGCCATTCCGGCTGAGTCATGGGACCAATCCGGGAAGGCGCAGCAAAAAGCC
>JAGLXI010000129.1 GCA_023132995.1 Candidatus Zixiibacteriota bacterium
AACATTAATTGTGAGTCAATTCGGGGTGATTGCCGCCGAAATCCGGAGCTTGTCACACTCTCGCATATTTGCTAAATTATCCCAATGGAAAAAGGACAGCCGTCAGTTCTGGTAACGGGAGCCAATGGGTTCATCGGTGCGCGTCTGTGCCACCGGCTTATCATGGAAGGTTTCCGCGTGACGGCGGGGGTGCGCCGGAGTTCGGACCTCACGGCGCTGCGGTCGTTGAATGTCGAGTACTGTTACGGTGACGTCACTGAGCCGGAAACGCTCGACGACATGGTAGCCGGAGTCGACTACGTCATTCACAACGCCGGATTGATCAAAGCCCGGCGCAAAGAAGCGTTCTTTCGCGTCAATCAGCAGGGAACTGAGTATCTCCTTCAGGCGATCCTCAAATGCAACCCGGAGGTCAAGACAGTCGTCTGTGTGTCCTCGCAAGCTGCCGTCGGGCCATCCACTGCCGGTCGACCGGTCACCGAGGATGATCCGGCTCGACCGATTACGACGTATGGCCGGTCAAAGTTGGCCGGGGAACAGGCGGCCCTCGCCTTTGCAGACCGATTGAAGGTGGCGATTGTGCGCCCTCCCGGTGTCTATGGGCCGGGCGACCGGGAATTGCTGAGCTTCTTCCGGGCCGTTAACAACGGGATCAAACCGTACATCGGTGACATCAGTCGGCGACTGCAGTTGGTTCATGTCGATGATCTCTGCCGCGGCATAATGGCAGCGGCGACCTCTGCGCCCAAGTCGGGGGCGGTTTATTTCATTGCCGAGAGCAGATCGTATTCTATGACGGAACTGATCGGTATTCTGGAGACGGCCAGCGGAAAGAAAGCGCGGGCGCTGAGGCTTCCGGCGTCGCTGTTTCGAGCCATAGCCACAGTATCAGAGTTTGCCATGAAGGCGATTGGCGGTACGCCGATGCTCACCCGGGAGAAGGCGAACGAACTGTTAGCGTCGTGGGAGGTGTCAACGGCCAAAGCCTCCCGGGACCTGAGCTTCGAGTCGCACATCTCGTTCGAACAAGGCGCAACTGAGACCTACGATTGGTATCGCAGGACGGGATGGATTAAATGATCTCGATTGAACTGACTCTCTATTCGCTCGGTATAGCGGGCTTGTATCTTGCGGTTGTAACCGCCCTGGTGGAACTCGGCGGAAGAGCTCTGAAAATTACTCGTGGGCTGCCCCCGGGTCTGCTGGAGCCGACGGGGTTCGTCTGGCACCTGTTCAATTTCGCTATGGAATTTCTGTTCTTTGTTGGTATCCCGACTTTCGCCTACAACTTCTTCCAGGTAATTCTGCCGCTTTCCGGGGTCCGGCCCGGTCTGGCTGCCGCCCTGGTAGCGTTCACCCTGGGCGCCGTGCCGGTCGTGATGGGACTATCGGCGCGGATAAAACTGCCCATGCTATATGTTCTGTATTTCCTCTTTGGCCTGCTCCTCAAGTTGAGCGGCGCTCTGGCCATTATTGGATACCTGTACAGCCTGTAGGAAAGATACGAGGGACACAGGTGATGGATTTGGGCAAGAGATTTTCCCGGGCGCGGGCCCTGTTTCCGCACACGAGGAAAGTCGTCTATCTCAACTCAGCCTCCTACGGGCCTTTCTCGACGCTTGTCAAGAAGGCGATCGACGACAATGTCTCCCTCCGCCTGCGAGCGGATCGCGATGACTCCCACGACGCATTTGCCGCCGCTGACGAGTTGCGGTCTGTCTATGCCAGGATGATCGGCGCCAGGAAGCGCGAGGTGGGGATCGGCCTGAACACGTCGTTTGGACTGAATATCGCCGCCTTTGGCCTGCCGCTGAAAAGGGGCGATGAAATCCTGATGTCGGACTTTGAGTTCCCGGCCGTCCCGTACACCTGGCGGGCCGCCGCCGAAGCCCGTGGGCTGAAGCTGAAATTCATCCGGTCTAAACAAAAGCATGTCGCTCTCGATGACGTACAGAAGGCCCTTACAAAGCGATCACGAGTGCTATGCGTTTCCTGGGTGCAGTTTTTCAACGGTTTTAAGAACGACCTGGCCGCCCTCTCCGAACTGTGTCACAGCAACCGGGTCTGGCTCGTCGTCGACGGCATTCAGGGAATGGGTGTCGAGCCGATAAACGTTCGGAAACTGGGCGTAGATGTCTTTGCTTCCGGGTGTCAGAAGTGGATGCTGTCGCCACAGGGAGGGGGCTTTTTTTACCTATCCGATGCCGTTCGCGACAAGCTCGCTTATTCTTCTATGAGCTGGTTGGGGGTGGACTGGAAAATGAACTTCACGGACATGTTCAGATTCGATCTGCCCTATTTCGATTCCGCCCGACGGTTTGAACTTGGCTACTACGCCGTTCTGAATCTGCATGGCATGAAAGCCTCGGCGGGTCTAATCGAGAATCTCGGCATCAGGAACATCCGGAAACATAATCACACTCTCATAGACCGGCTGGCGGATTACATACGCGGCAAGCCGCTGTACACAATCACCTCGTCGATGGACAAGGCGCACCGGTCGTCGATCTTCACTTTCACCTGTCCCGGTTACAAGAAGCTGCACCGCGAGCTTCTCAAGAGAAGAATCATCCTGGTGGAACGCGAAGGTTCGATTCGGGTTTCCGTGCATCTGTTCAACAACGAACGCGACATCGACCGGCTGATTGCCATCCTTGACCGTTTTGCGAAAACCGGATCAAGGACTGCCGGGGCCTGACACCTGCCCGACGCATTCGGCCAACATGCGGGCAATCAATTCATGCCCGCTTGCGTTGAAATGGATGAAGTCCTGCGCGGCGTTATCAAAGAAATGATCGTAGCATTCAAATTCGCGGGCGGCGTCGACTATGGTTATGCCCTCTGAGGCGGCCAATTCCCGGGTGACGCGGTTGTATCTCTCGTGGTAGGCGATAGGCGCCGACCAGCGCCCGACGCCGTCATGTTCAAACAGCGAAGGCGCCGGAGAGGTCAAAAGCACGGGTCTGATTCCGCGCGCCCGGCAAGTATGGCAGATGCTCCACAGGTTGTCCCGGAAATCCTCAAGGCCGACACGATACACCGGCGCTCGGCGGTCGAACAACGAATCGGGATGCCTTTCAATGGCAGAGAGCCAGAGTCTCTTCAGCAGCCGGTAGGAGTTCAGGCGGGAGAGCAAGTTCTGGCATTCGAGAATGATCTGGGGCGGGAACTCCTGGTCTTTGTCGGCAATCTCCCAGGCCGCCGCCCACTGGTCGTTCCAGCCGAACATTATGACCACAATATCCGGCTGTAGCCCGACCAATTCACTCTCGAAAAGGAGCCGTCCCTGAAACGAACTGTAGCCGGGAACGCCGGCATTGACAACATCGTATTCATCACCCAGAATATCCTGCAATCTTCCGACGAACGTCTTCTCCCGGGGGAGTCCCCATCCAAAGGTACAGGAATTGCCGAGGGCCAGAATGCGTCGGCCTTTCTTATGTGGGGCGATCTCCCCGCCCCGAAGGCCTAACGAGTTGATCCGGTACGTCCGGCCTTCGAAGAACTGCGACGTCACCGTTCGTCCGGGGCGCAACCGCCAGAACAACCGGCGATCCTTTTCGAACACCTCCGGATAGTCCAGCGCCCTGTTCAGGGTAAAAAACCGGTTCTCGACGTAGGTGTCGATCCCGGCGCACCTGACCAGCAACTCAGCCACTACAATGAACAGCAGCAGAGCCATGGAGGCAGTCCCTAAGCGGATTGCGAGTGAGTATTTCTCCCGTGACATTGGCATGCCGCAGCCTGTCAGAAGAGCGAATAAATGAACGGCGCCAGCGCGGACGACTCCGTGAAGACAACAAAAAGAGAAAGCAGAAACAGGAATATGAAGATCGGCGCCAGCCACCATCTCTTGGATGTCTTCAGAAAAAAGATCAACTCAGAAAAGACCCGCAATCGCCTTTGCATAAGGTCGCGCTTTCCATCCTTACCGTTTCTGCGATTCGACAAGCCGGAGGAGCTAATCATATCCATTCTCAAGGGTAAACCGGCTCGACACTGATTCCGACACCCGGCATCTATCCACTAAATAGCGGCTCATGAGCAAAAAGTCAATACCGCTCGAACAGAAGATAGCCATCGCGTCTTCGGGTCGACTGACAATCGGGTGGCCCCGCAGGTTGAACGATGTGTTCAGCAGAACGGGCACGCCCGTGAGCCGGTTGAACTCCGCGATGAGATCGTAGAATACCGGGTTGTCCGATCTGGCTACCGTCTGAATCCGCGCTGAACCATCGATATGGGTGACAGCCGGAATCAAACGTCGTTTGTTTTTCCTGACGGTGAAGTTAAACAGCATATATGGCGAGTCGCTCTCGCAGTCGAAATACTCGGCCGCATTCTCCTTCAGCACTGCCGGCGCAAATGGCCGGAACGATTCGCGAAATTTTACAGCGCTGTTGATCTTCTCTTTCATCTGCGGGTTGCGTGGGTCGGCAACAATGGAACGGAAACCCAGAGCCCGCGGGCCGAACTCCTCTCCCCCCTGAAACAGAGCTACGATCTTACCCTCGGTGAGTTCGCGAGCCAGCCGTGCCAGTTGGATTTCGATATCATCGTGGGCGAACGGGATGCGGTGGCGCGTGAGGAAAGCCTCGATCTGGTCGTCGGAATACTCCGGCCCGAGGCCGAAAAAGCGCTGGGGGTGCTTGTCATCGCCCGTCAGCCGGTGGTACGCGTATAGCGCCGCCCCAACCGCTCCCCCGGCGTCCCCTGAGGCCGGCTGGATATATATCTCATCGAACATCCCCTCTCTCAGCAGCAATCCGTTGGCCTTACAATTTAAGGCCACCCCCCCGGACATGCACAGGCGGCTGAGCCCGGTGACTTCTCTTACGTGGTGAGCCATGCGCAGGACGATCTTCTCCGCCACCGCCTGGGTGGAGGCTGCGATATCCCGGTGAAAGGACAGTATCTCGCTTTCCGGTGACCGGCGTGGGCAGCCCAACAGGGTTTCCAACTTGTGGCCGGTCATTGCCAATTTATGGTGGAAAGTGAAGTACTCCATATTCAGATGGATGGAGCCGTCTTCATGTATGTGAACCAGGTTCTCTTCCAACAGGTCGGCATACCTGGGCTCACCGTACGGAGCCAGGCCCATCACCTTGTACTCGGCCGAGTTGACCCGGAAGCCTAAGAAGTGCGTCATGGCCGAATAGAACAGTCCGACCGAATGCGGATAGTGCATTTCCGCCAGCAGCCTGACCCGGTTATTGTCACCGGTTCCGTACGATGCCGTAGCCCATTCCCCGACCCCGTCAACTGTGAGAATGGCCGCCTTGTCGAACGGTGAGCCGTAGAACGCCCCCGCGGCGTGTGATATGTGATGCGGCACATACAGAATCTCACCGTCATAACCCAACTCTGTGCCGATCACATGATCGGTCCACAGCTTGCGGCCCAGCCAGACCGACATGGCCTCAAGGAAAGCCCGGTAGGATCGCACCGGCGTCGCAAGGTACCCGGTCACGATACGGTCAAACTTGGTCAGCGGTTTGTCATAGAAGACAATGTGGTCGAGTTCGTTGACCTTCAGTCCGCCGCGCTCGAGACAGAACTCGGCCGCCCGGCAGGGAAACCCCTGGTCGTGCTTAACGCGGCTGAAGCGCTCCTCGAGAGCCGCCGCCGTCAGGACGCCGTCCACAACCAGGGCCGCCGCGGCATCGTGGTAAAAACATGACAGGCCCAGCAGCTTCATGTCTGACTCTGCCGGCGCATGGAATCAAGTTCCGGTTCGGCGACGCGGACTTCTTTCCAGTTGGTCGCTCGCTTCCGATGCCGGGAGCCAACCTGGAGGGGGTCCCATCCGAACAGGCGCAGCAGGAGTCCCAGGGGAGCAAGAACCGCGAAATACAATAGTGTCAACACCAGCGCCGTCTGGAATCGCGCTATTCTCAGGGCTGCTTTCTTCCAGGCGGCCCATGTTTTCCGGAGCAGTCCGCTCATTCGTTTCCTGCCATTCGGCCAAAAAGCAATTGCGTAGTCGAGCTTGTTTCCTTATCTCAGTCGTGAAAATAATACGGAAAAAGCCCTCGGTTCAACAGGAATAATGCGTCGCGGTGGGATTGTGTCAGTTGCTTATCCAAAGATACTAATCAGCGGAGCCTCCGGCTCGCTCGGCAAGCAGTTAATCTATGAGTTGGTTCGCCGGGGCGTGAGGCCGATTGCACTCGTGCGGAAGAGTTCCAACACGGAATATGTCGATTCCCTGTCGCTGGAGAAGCGCACCGCCGATCTGTGCCGGGACGGGCAATTGGAGAAACTGGTCGAGGGTGTCGACGCCGTCATTCATACGGCCGCCTGGGTCAATTTCCGCCGAGACAGCCTGGCACAGTTTGCCGAGATAAACACGACTGCGGCAGCGGCACTCTTCAGGGCGGCACAAGCAACCGGGGTAAAGCGGTTTGTGCATGTCTCCACGGTGGCGGCGCTCGGTGCCGGACTTCGCGTGGCGGGCGACAGTGTCAGATGGGGACACCAGGCAGCGCTCCTGGATGAGAACTGCAAGTTCAACCTCACTCATCTGCGCATCCCTTACATCATGACCAAGCACGCCGCCGACGTTGAACTGGCAGAGCTTGCCAAAGCGGGAACGACCGAGCTTGTCACGGTTCACCCTTCTATCATTGTGGCTCCATCGCGCACGGGCGATGACCGCGGCAAGGCCGCCAGGATGTTCTCTCACCTGATGATGCCCGATCTCCTCAACCGGGTCAACCTGGTCGATATTCGCGACGTGGCCCCCGGTGTTATTGCCGCCCTTGATAAAGGCCGACCCGGGGAGAAGTACCTTCTGACCGGCGACAACATATCTGTCCGCGACCTGATCCTGGCCGCGTCGTCGATCCTGGGCAAGTCCCCGCACCTGGTGAGATTGCCGCGGGTCGTGCTTAACTGCACCTCCCGGCTTGCCGTATTCTTCGCCAGACTCCTCGGCAGGGGAAAAGTATCGTTCTACCCCGACCTGGTGCGCCTGCTTGACTATGACTGGACTTATTCGTCCATGAAAGCCCGTAAGGAACTGGGCTACAATTACCGTTCGATCCACGTGACTCTCGATGAGCTTTTGAGCAACCGCTTTGTTGGCACCTGGCAGATGCCGGTTGAACCATAACGCATCCCCCGCCGATACCTCTGCCAGCACCCGGTCGTGGGAGTTGTCTTTGGTCCGGGATGACTGTATATTCGCAGATCAGTTGACTAGAACCTGTCACCTTTTCAAACAAGGAGTCCGTTATGCGCAAGCTTGTTATGCTCGTCTGCATCGGAGTAGTAGCGACACCGCTCCTATCCGGCTCGTCTACACGTGCGGGAATCATCCCCTCGTGGGAGGCGTCATCCGGGAAGTTCGGGTTCTACCCGATCTCAAACGAGCTGTCGGCCTATCAGAACTATGACGACGCCGGGAAAGATCGCGGCCGGACGCTGCAGATCGTATCTATCAATTCGCTAAAGCTCTTCACTAATTTCAGTTTCGAGTTCACAGCCGACTACAACTGGGATTTCTCATACATTGAACATTCTGACCCGTCCCTGGGAAAGAACAACCACGACTATTACATCGAGCTATCAATAGTGAAGCCGTTGACCGGCGCCCTCAGTGTTAACGTGCAGAGGATCATAGCCACTTTCGAGGCTGAGTCAGTCAACCAGGTGGGATTGCGGCTGTCGTTTTAGGTGACGTCAGAAGTCGTGACTCAGATACGTCGCAACTTTTCGCAATCGCGGGCGTTATAAGCACAGACGGAGGTTGCCAAACCGAGCCGATACACTATATTGAGAATGACGCTCTTTGATAAACGAACTTTCGTGGCAACCTGTGCCGCGCCGAACCGATATCGTAGCTGGGGGTGACCTGGTTTCGACGGGTTCAGCGGGGGGTTGTTTGCGTGCCGGGGTTGTCTGGGGCCTCGTTAACAAACCGGGCAAAACACTAATTGGCGAATTTAACTACGCCATGGCTGCCTAGTTTACTAGGACGTGCCCGTTGCTACCTGACTTTGCCTTCGAGGCGGGATAGCAGCGTCGACTAAGGAAGGCTCGGCGGACGGACGCCTTTAATGTTCGCTTAAACGAAAAGGCTGGTCTCGGGCATGGCCTGTCTTTTGGCAGTGCTCGTGGCGAGAACTTATAAAGAGACTACGCACGTAGAGAACGGCTTGACGTTGAACTCGGACGGGGGTTCGATTCCCCCCACCTCCAATTGTAATTAGTAACTGTTCAACAAGTTATGTCATTCCAAGTTCGGTGTTCCCACCTCCAGAGAGTATTAGTTACCTCGTAAGCTTCCCTGTCAAGTAG
>JAGLXI010000013.1 GCA_023132995.1 Candidatus Zixiibacteriota bacterium
CCCATGTCAGCTATGAAGTCGCACTCGGCCTGCACGATGGCCTTTGGTAGACGAAACTCAGGGATACCATAAACCAGCACGCCCCCCGGCTTGTGCAGCGCCTCAAAGATCGTGACCTGGTGACCCAGCTTGATCAGGTCTCCGGCCACCGTCAGCCCGGCCGGGCCGGAACCGACTATCGCCACTTTGTGTCCGGTAGGTGGGGCGATCTCGGGAAGTTTCGCCAGCCCATGGTCGCGTTCGTAGTCGGCCACAAACCTCTCGAGGTGTCCTACCGCCACCGGCTTGTGCTTCTTGCCCATCACACAGACCTTCTCGCACTGTTCCTCCTGAGGGCAGACCCGACCACAGATGGCCGGCAGCGCATTGGTCTCCTTGATCTTGCGAGCCGCTGCCGCGTAGTCCTTCTCAAGGATCAAATTGATGAACCCGACGATATCAACCTCAACCGGGCAGCCCTTGACGCACGGCACCTTCTTGCATTCGAGGCACCGAGCCGCTTCCTCAAGCGCCTGCTCTTCTGTAAAACCGTGCGGTACTTCCTGGAAGTTCTTGACACGCTCCCCGGGATCCTGCTCCGGCATCTGTTGCCGGGGGATCTTCATCCTCAGTTTCTTTTCCAGCTTCTCAGCCACACTGCACTCCGTCAATAAGAAAGTATGACACCGACAGCCACCACCTCTGTGCGGGGCTATCGACCCTCGTCAGGGTATTTGAAGTCCCGGACCGCCTCGGCCAGTTTGCAGCCGGGGTTATCCAGAAAGCGTTTCATGGCGACTCGTTCCTGTTCCTTGTAAGCGCCGAGGCGACTGGTGAGCAGGTCGAAATCGACCTGGTGACCGTCGAAATCCGGGCCGTCGACGCAGGCAAACTTGGTCTCACCACCAACCAGAACCCGGCAGCCACCGCACATCCCGGTTCCATCTATCATCAGCGGATTCAACGAAACCCACGTGGGTACACTATAATCCCTTGTAAGATTCGCCACCACCCTCATCATCGGCACCGGTCCAATGGCCATAACCATGCCGATATCCACGCCGTCATCAAGCAGCTTCTTGAGTACGTCGGAGACAAACCCGTGATGCCCGTAGGAACCGTCATCGGTGCACACGTGAAGCTCATCGGCCACGGCCTTGTGCTCCTGCTCGTAGAAGAGTATGTCCTTTGACCGGGCGCCGATAATCGTGATCAGCCTGTTGCCCGCCTCCTTGTATGCCTGGGCAATTGGGTAGATGGGCGCGATCCCGATTCCACCGCCTACCACGCAGGCTGTTCCCCACTTGTCGACATGAGACGGCTCCCCCAAAGGTCCCACTAGGTCGGAAAGCTCACCGCCGTCGTGCACGGTCGTCATCAGGGCCGAGGTCTTGCCGACTACCTGGTAGATGATTGTGAGGGCCCCGTTTTCCCTGTCTATTCCGGCGATTGACATGGGAACCCGCTCTCCCTGCTCGTTGACGCGGAGGATCACGAATTGCCCGGCTTTGGCTTTGGCTACCAGGCGAGGGAAATGGACCCTCATTTTCCAAACCATAGGTCCGATCTGTACGTTGTCAATAACTCTGGTCATCATACTCCTCTTCCACAAAACAAACGCTCGATGATAATACTATCACCGCGAAAATCAAGCAGATTCTAACCTTGAACGCGCCTGCGAATTGACTCACAATTAAT
>JAGLXI010000130.1 GCA_023132995.1 Candidatus Zixiibacteriota bacterium
TGCCGTCGTAGTCATAGTCGGCCTGATCCGGGTTGTAGTCACTGAGGCAATTGTCGCAGGAGTCGCCAACCAGGTCGTTGTCGAAGTCTTCCTGGTTCGGATTGGCTATGCCCGGACAATTGTCGTCAGGACAGGTGTTGCCGGGGAAATCCGGATCGCCGTAGCTGTCCCCGTCGCTGTCGGTGCAGTCGTCACAGTCGTTTCCGATTCCGTCGCAGTCGGTATCGGTCTGGTCTGGGTTGGCGATTTCGGGGCAGTTGTCCTCCGGGCATGTGTTAACCGGGAAGCCCGGATCGCCGAAATCGTCGCCGTCACCATCGGTACACGTATCGCAGCTATCTCCGACACCGTCCTGGTCGAAATCCTCCTGATCTGGGTTGGCCACAGACTCGCAATTGTCGCAGACATCTCCATAGCCGTCCTCGTCGTCGTCGGACTGATCCGGGTTGTAGATTGTTGGGCAGTTGTCATCGGGGCAAGCGTTTTCAGGATGGCCGGGATCGCCGAAACCGTCATAGTCGGTATCAATGCAGATGTACTCGGATCGGGCCATCTTGGTCACGAAAAGGTCGTAGCCGCCGCAGATCGTATCCTGGAAGGGATCAAGGGTCGGGAAATCGTGAGAGCTGGTGTAGCCTACAACGTAGGCATTTAGATCAGTATCGACGCGAATACCATAGGCGAAATCATAGGCAACTCCGCCCAGGTACGTGGAGTAGGCCAGCGAATCGCCGGATGAGGTTAGGCAGACGACAAAAGCATCGAACTTTAAGCCGAAGCTGTCGTCAAGGGCGTCAACGCAGGGAAAGTTGCCGGAAGACGTGGAACCGGAGACATAGGCGTCGCCCTGACCGTCAATGGTAATGCCGGAGCCGATGTCATCGCCCCAGCCGCCGAGATAGGTGCTGTAAACCAGGCAATCTCCCTGGGGGCCGAGCTTGGTGATAAAGGCGTCGAAAGAGCCACCAAGGTTCATGTCGAAGGGGCCCATCAGCGGGAAGTCAGCGTCTGAGAATGTGTAGCCGGTGACGTATGTATTGAGATCATCATCTACGGCGAGAGCAAGGCCGAAATCATCCTTGGAACCTCCCAGGAAAGTGCTGTACACCAGGGAATCGCCATCGACGCCGAACTTGGTGACAAAGGCGTCTCCGTAGCTCTGGCCACCGTTGTAGGTGGGGTCAAATCCGCCGACAGTGGGAAAATCCGACGACGAAGTGTAGCCGGTGACGAGAGCATTCTGATTCATATCGGTAATGATCCCGACGGCATAGTCGCTGATCTCGCCGCCCAGGAATGTGCTGAACTCCAGCGTCGCGCCGGAAGGACTGAACCTGGTTACAAAGGCGTCCATGACGCCACCGAGGTCGGCATCGTACGGCTCGGCCGTGAGGTTGAAATCGGCGGAACTTGTGTTGCCCGTGACGTACAGCCGACCTGCGTCATCCAAGGCTACGGCGGTACCGACGTCGTCCCCGCTGCCGCCAAGAAAGGATGAGTAGACCAGCGCATCGCCCGCTTGCGAGAGCTTGACGGCGAATGCCTCCTGGCCTCCCAGGTGGGCTGGTTGAGCCGCGCCGGTGGTGGGAAAATCATCCGACCTGGTCATGCCCACCAGGTAGGCCGAGCCGGCCTGATCCACGGCGATGCTCAGGGCGCGGTCGTCAAGGCCGCCTCCCAGGTAGGTGCTGTAATGCAGCGAGTCTCCGGCCGTCGAGATCTTCAGCACGAAAGCGTCATAGCTGACAGGACCGGTGTCGTTGTAGGTGCTGTCGTAGGCGTCCGCAAAAGGGAAGTCGGTGGAGTTCAGATACCCGGCGACAAAGGCATTTCCGGCCGAGTCGATGGCAATAGCGCGCCCGAAGTCATTAGCCCCGCCTCCTAAGAAGCTGCTGTATGTCAGGATCGGATCAATCACCAGTGGCAGTGTGGTATCATAGGCGGGGTTGACAGTGAAGCCAAACGCATTATCGCCCAACAGGACATACTCCGCGTCGATGGAGACCATAGTCTCTCCAACAAGCTGATAGGTGACCGGCCGGAGTTCAATGAGTTCGCCGAGTTTGCAGAGAATGGCCAGGTCGCCGTTCTCGTTGATAGACAGCGAGTCAACGCCTTGGTACTGGATTCTGATCAGGTCCGGATCAGCCCCGGCTGCAATCAGGAAGTCATACTCCATGTGGCCGAAACGGCCCTTGAATTTCAGATCGATACCGGGGTAGATCTGTTCGTAGATAACCTCGCGGAAATTGGGAACCTGCGTATACCAGTTGTCCTGGTCGGCGCCCAGCATGTAGTTGGACAGTGCCCCCATCGGCTCCGCGCCGGTGACCGGCGGATGAGAATTGCCGCCGACGATAGCTGCCTTGATCACAATCGTCTCAACGGTGTCCGAACTCGCTGGGAACTGGTAGCCGAATGTCGTCAGGTGGTTCCGGCCGTTATTGTCGGTCAGGTTGCGTGTAAAGTGATAATACACACCCGTTTCTGTCAGCCAGATCGCGGCTCCGCTGGCATCGGCTCGAAACAGGACATTATCATTAAATTGTCCGGCGTTGGCGGTGAAGGCAAGACCGGCGCCGGAGAATGTCTGTAAAGTCGGACTATCCGTGTGTGGACACTCGGCGGCGTACAACGGCAACCCTACCGGTGCGCCAAAAGCCACAATGACCACCCAGACAGCTACGGCGAAGTTAGTTGCTCGCTGCACTCGATACCTCGGATGGCGTGTTGCCACGTGACGTAATCGGGCTCAAAGTGGACATTCCTATAATACTCAACCGGATAGTCGTTGTCAACACCAAATAGGCGCATTCTACTCTATAAGTATGTCGGCGGGATAAGTCGGAAACATCACGGTAT
>JAGLXI010000131.1 GCA_023132995.1 Candidatus Zixiibacteriota bacterium
CGGGTGATGAGTATTTCTGTCAGGGAAAGGTTGAGGCCACTGTGACCTTGGAATGCGCTCGGTGCCTGATACGGTACAACAAAGAGATTGCCAGTGACTTGGACTTTGTCGTATGCTCTGAAGCACAGCAGGCCGTCCATCGTGAACAGGCCATCGACGATGAGGACTATGTCTTCTTTCAAGGCTCGGAGCCGCTCGCGGACCTCTCGGGGGTGGCCGGGCAGGCGATAGTTCTTGCCGTTCCCATGATGCCCCTTTGTTCCGAGGACTGCCGGGGCCTCTGTGCGAAGTGCGGCCGGAACCTGAACGAAAATGCCTGCTCCTGCAGTGATGATGGAATCGATGAACGCTGGGAAGCCCTGAAGAAGTTCTCCGGCGACCAGCAGCAAAACATACAGGACTGACCTATGGCACTGCCCAAAAGAAGACACTCACGAGCCAGGGGACGCAAGCGTCGCACTCACTGGACTATCACTCCCCTGAACGTTATCGAATGTTCACACTGTCATGAATTTCGTCTGCCTCATCACATCTGCCCGGCCTGCGGCTACTATGACGGCCGCCAGGTCTTGAGCAAGAAAGAGGAGGCGTAGGCTCGATATCGGGCCTAGTTCGGGACGCCCGACGGATCAGCCTCATGGTATCCCCGGAGAAATATACTGTCGTCCTCGACGTCATGGGCGCCGACACGCCGGTAGAAGAGATTGTTGAAGGCGGTCTCATCGCTGCGCGGGAAAAGGGTGACTCACTTCACATGATTCTTGTCGGCCGGCGGGAGACAATCGACAGGGTTTTGTCCCAGCACCAGGATGTTCCTTCCAACGTCTCAGTACAGCATGCCGAAAGCGAGGTACCCATGCACGTCCCTGGTACCGACGGCGTACGTATGCGGGATAGTTCCATTCGGATAGGTCTTCAGTCGGTGCGCGACGGGCGGGCTGATGCCTTTGTGTCGCCCGGTAACACAGGCGCGGTGATGGCCACTGCGCTCCTGACGTTGGGACGGATCAAGGGCGTTGGGCGCCCGGCGATCGCTTCGAACTTCCCCACCTCCGCCGGGCAGCCAACGGTGGTTCTGGACGTGGGCGCTAACGCCGATTGCAAACCGGCGCATCTTTCGCAATTCGCGATCATGGGCTCACTGTATTACTCTGCCATCAGCGGTGTTGAAGCTCCCCGCGTGGGACTCCTCTCAATTGGTGAGGAACGCAGCAAGGGCAACGAACTGATCTTCAATGCCCGCAAGCTGCTCAAGAACTCCAGGATAAACTTCATCGGCAACATTGAAGGGCGAGACATACTCTCAGGGACTGTCAACGTGGCCGTAACTGACGGCTTCACCGGCAATCTTCTGCTTAAGTTCGCTGAATCCATCACGCCCATGCTGGTGAAGTCCATCCGACGCCAGATTCAGACAAACGTTTTCTCACGGGTAGGCGCCATGCTGCTGGCGCCGTTTCTCAGGCGAATGCGCAACAATTTTGATTATGCCGAATCCGGCGGGGCGCCCTTGTTAGGTGTTAATGGAATCGTGGTAATTTCCCACGGCTCCTCGAACGCACGAGCCATCTACAATGCCATCAAAGTGGCCCATGAGATGGCCTCCAGGAAAGTTATTGATCGTATCCGCCAGGAATTAGTGGCCAACCATATCGGAAACAACATCGTATCCGCCAGAAATTAGTGGCCAACCATATCGGAAACAACAATGGAGAAAAAAATAAGAGCCAGGATAATCGGAACGGGATCGTATACTCCCCCGCGGCGAATGATCAACGCTGATTTCGAGAAGATAGTTGACACTTCCGACGAGTGGATTGTCTCTCGCACCGGCATCAGGGAGCGGCGAATTGCCGACGACGACATGACTACCTCTGATATGGCCGTTCAGGCCGTCCAGCGGGCGCTGGAGATGGCCCGGTGTACGCATGAAGACATTGATGCTCTGATTGTGGGAACGGTGACGCCCGACTACAAGGTTCCCTCTACCGCGTGTGTCATTCAGGAGAAGATGGGTATGCCCAACGCGGTCGCCTTCGATAACCTGGCCGCCTGCGCCGGTTTTCTCAACGGTCTCTCTATCGCGCGGTCGTTTATTGAGTGTGGCGTCTACCGGAAGATTGTGGTTGTGGGAGTGGAGAAACTGTCGTCGATTACCAACTATAAGGATCGCAACACGTGTGTCCTGTTCGGTGACGCGGCCGGTGCGGCAGTGGTGGCGCCGGACGATAGCGGGGCCGGTATTCTGTCCACCTTTATGAAATCGGCCGGCAGCCTGCGGGAGCTGCTGTGGATACCGGTCGGAGGCACCAGGAACCCGTATTCGCGGGAGAATGCTCTCAACGGATCGGACAAACTTCGCATGAGCGGTTCCGATGTGTTCAAAGTGGCCGTTCGCGAGATGTGCACCTCCGCGCTCAAGGTTGTCGACGATGCCGGCCTCGAGCGCAAGGACATCGCTCTGGTCGTGCCGCACCAAGCCAACATTCGCATTATCGATGCCCTGACCAAGCGTCTTGGTGTCGGCTCGGACAAGGTCTATGTCAACATAGACATGTATGGGAATACTTCGTCAGCCTCGGTTCCGCTGGCCCTGGATGAGGCCAACCGCTCCGGACGCATAAAACCGGGAGACCATGTGGTGATGGTGGCTTTCGGCGGTGGCCTGATATGGGGCTCAGCCCTGGTGAGGTGGTGATTAGATGGGCAAAACAGCTCTTCTCTTTCCCGGGCAGGCCTCACAGTACGTGGGAATGGGCAAGGATCTTTACGAATCCTCGACCAGGGTCAGGGAGTTGTACCTACTGGCCTCAAAGGAGATGGACACCGACATCGCCCGCCTCTCATTCGAGGGCCCGGCCGAGGAACTGAAAAGGACCCGGTACACTCAGCCGGCCATCATGCTGCACTCGCTGGCGGTTCTGACCGTCCTGGGCGACAACCTCCCTGCTTTCGACTATGCCTGCGGACATTCCCTTGGCGAGTACGCAGCGCTGGCGGTGACAGGCAGTCTTACATACGAAGATGCTATCAAGGCCGTAGTGAAAAGAGCCTCGTTGATGGAGGAGGCCTGCGTCAGGAATCCCGGTACTATGGCGGCTATTCTCGGTCTCGATGAAAAACAGATCGATCAGATATGTCGCGACTCTCAACCCGAAGGCATCGTTGTTACGGCCAATTTCAATTCGCAGGGACAGATTGCCGTTTCCGGTAGTGTGGAGGGGGTGCAGGCGGCTGTCCGCCGCGCACGGGAATCCGGAGCCAGGAAGGCCATAGTGCTGGAAGTGGGCGGCGCTTTTCACTCACCCCTGATGGAACCGGCGAAAGCCGGTCTTGAGACCTATCTGCGGGGTGTGACGATATCCGCCCCGCGTTGTCCGGTCATTGCCAACGTGACCGCCCGACCGGTGACGGATGATGAAGACATCCGACGCCTGCTCGTTGAGCAGGTAATATCGCCCGTCAGATGGTCCCAGACGATGGAGTTCCTTGTCGGTGAGGGCGTCAGGACGATCATGGAAATCGGACCCGGCAAGGTCCTCAGGGGTCTGGCCAAGCGGGACATGCGACCCGAGAGTTCAGTTGGTCTTGATACCCTGGCCAACATTGAGACCTTTAGCGGAGTTGCCATATAATGGAGAGCCGGATGGATTTCAAGGGCAGGACAGTTGTGGTAACCGGTTCAGGTCGCGGTATCGGGCGGGCCATTGCCGAAGCATTCGGCGCCCGCGGAGCCGACGTTGTCATCTGCGATCTCGATCAGCAGGTAGTTGAGCAAGTGGCCGCCGAAATCGGGGGCGGCTGTGTCGGGTATCGGGCTAACGTCACCAGCGCCGCCGACATCGATGAACTCTTCAGGAATGTAATGAACAAATTCGGCCGCGTCGACGTAGTGGTCAACAACGCGGGCATCACCCGCGATGGATTGATGGTCAGGATGGACGAGAAGGACTGGGACATGGTGCTTGACATCAATCTCAAGGGAGCCTTTCTTGTCACCAAGGCGGCCGCCAGGATAATGATGAAACAGCGCTACGGGCGCATCATAAACATCAGTTCGGTGGCAGGCCTGACCGGCAATGTCGGCCAGGCCAATTACTCGGCCTCAAAAGCCGGGCTGGTTGGCTTTACCAAGACGGTCGCCAAGGAGTTGGCATCTCGTGGCGTGACGGCTAATGCCGTGGCGCCGGGTTTCATTGAGACCGAGATGACAGAGGCCCTCTCCGATTCGGCAAGGGAGTATCTCCTCGGCAAGGTCATCCTGGGTCGGCCGGGAAAGCCGGAGGAAGTGGCTTCGGCGGTTGTCTTCCTGGCGTCCGAGGCAGCGTCCTACGTAACGGGACAGATGCTGGCGGTGGACGGCGGGTTGGTGATTTCGTAAGCAGGCGGAAATCAAGGAAGTATTGATAAAAAGGAGTAAGGGAATGTCAGTTGAAGAGAGGGTAAAGGAACTGATAATCGAACAATTGGGTGTGGAACCGGCTCAGGTTACGGACGGGGCCAAGTTCGTCGAGGATCTCGGGGCCGACTCCCTGGATACTGTGGAGCTTGTCATGGCCCTTGAGGAGGAATTTGCCATCGAGATTCCGGATGAGGATGCCGAGAAGATCGTTGCTGTCGGCGATGCCGTTGGATACATCTCCAAACATTCCGACAAAGCGAAGTAACCCGTCCCCTCAGGACCAAGACGGCTTTTATGAAAAGACGAACGGTAGTTACAGGGTTGGGGGGCATCACCCCGCTGGGGAATTCGGTTGACGAGCTTTGGACGGCGCTGCTTGACGGCAAGTCCGGAGTTGGGCCTGTCACAAGGTTCGATACCGCCGACTACAGCACAAAGATTGCCGGCGAGGTCAAGGACTTCGATGCCTCGGTCTATGTTGACAAGAAGGAACTGCGCCGTATGGATCTGGCCGAGCAGTATGCCATTGCGGCCACGGAGCAGGCCCTCAAGGACTCCGAGCTGGACCTGACGGCGGTTGATCTCGATCGATGCGGAGTTGTGATTGGTTCCGGAATTGGAGGTATTGCAACCTTTGAGCAGCAGCATGAACGGTTGCTGCGGGGCGGCCCGGGCAAAGTGTCGCCGTTTTTTATTCCCATGATGATTATCGACATGTGCGCCGGGTTGGTATCCATGCGGTGTGGCTTTCGCGGTCCCAACTATGCGACCGTGTCGGCGTGCGCCTCGTCGGCCCATGCCATCGCCGACGCCAGCAGGATTATTCAGCGGGGCGATGCCGACGTCATGATCGCCGGAGGCGCGGAAGCCACCATCACGCCGGTTGCGATGGCAGGTTTCTGCCAGGCCAAGGCGATGTCGGTTCGCAACGACGAGCCCGAACGCGCTTCGCGTCCCTTTGATCTTGACCGCGACGGGTTCGTAATGGGCGAAGGCGCCGGGATATTCGTCATGGAATCTCTCGAGCACGCTCGGGCACGCGGCGCTCGTATCTTCGGGGAAATCCTTGGCGCTGGCATGACGGCCGACGCTTATCACATAACGGCTCCCCACCCCGACGGGCACGGGGCGCGCACTGCTATGAAAGCAGCCATCCGTGATGCCGGCCTCTCACCGGATCGGATAGACTACATCAACACCCACGGCACCGCCACCGGCCTGGGTGATATCGCCGAGACGAAAGCCATCAAGGATGTTCTGGGCAAACGTGCCTATGATATCCCGTGCAACTCTTCCAAGTCGATGCTCGGTCACATGCTGGGTGCATCCGGCGCCGTGGAAACAATCATCACTTTGAAGTCAATTATCGAGGGCGTCGTTCATCCGACCATAAATCTTGAAAACCCGGATCCCGATTGCGACCTCGACTATGTAACCGGACAAAAGCGGGAAGCAGACATAAACTATGCCCTGTCCAACTCTTTCGGCTTTGGCGGTCACAACGTGTCGTTAGTGGTAGGCGGGACAGACGGCTCGAAATAGATGAGCTTTCTGGAGCGGCTGAGGAGTATTCTGGGAGTAGGGCCCCATCGCGTTTCTTCCCAGCCTGACTTGGAAGCGGTTCAGAGGACACTTGGATACCAGTTCCACGATGAATCTTTGTTGCTTCTGGGTTTAACTCATCGCTCCTTTTCTCATTCCGACCGCAATGATCTTCCCTCCAATGAGCGGATGGAGTTCCTCGGGGATTCGGTCCTGGGACTTATTATCGCCGACCAGCTTTTTCGTGACCATCCCCATATCAGAGAAGGGGAATTGACCAAGACCAAGGCCATGCTGGTAAACGAAGTAACTTTGGCCGCGGTCGGGACGGATATCGGACTCAGCCGGTTTATCAGGCTCTCGCCCGAAGAAGACAGGTCGGGCGGTCGTGAGCGGCCGTCTATTGTGTCCGATGCCTTTGAATCCGTGATTGCCGCCGTCTACCTGGATGGCGGTATGGAGGCCGCCCGCCGGCTAGTTCTTCGTTTGATATACTCGCGTCGGGAGGAGATCACGTCGGATTCATCACAGCGCAACTACAAGGGTGAGTTGCTGGAGTTGACACAGGCCCATGAGGAAGGTATCCCGCGTTACGAGGTGTCGTCGGAAAAAGGACCCGACCACTGCAAGATGTTCACCGTCGTGGTTCTCGTGCGAAACCAGGTTGTCGGGTCGGGTTCCGGTTCCTCCAAGAAGGAAGCCGAGCAGCAAGCGGCAGCCAAAGCGCTCCGGCACTACACTACGTCATCGTAATTCCGGAGCATACTCGCGGACGCTGCCGGGCGGCTTTACACCAACGTCGTACACTTTCACCCGCAAGACCCATTGCCGGCTTTCAGGTTTTTTTGTTGACATGATTTTCAACAATCCTGTTTATGAAATCCCGTGCGATGGGATTCGCATGAATATAGTCAATATGATGACAATCAGCTTTTCTTGATAGACCTTTGGAAGGAACCATCGGGTGTAAACCACATGACAGGAGTTCTCATTGATGCGTAAAGCAACACGGAAAAAGACACGCAAGGTGGCGACCAGGAAAACCGCTCGCAGGGTGGCCGCAAAGAAGACCACGCGCAAGCCCGCAAGGAAGGTAGTACGCAGGCGAGCCGG
>JAGLXI010000132.1 GCA_023132995.1 Candidatus Zixiibacteriota bacterium
AACTGCAGCCGAGCTTGCCAAAAGTCTCAAGCGGACGCTCTCCTCGGTGAAAGCCAAGATCAGGGTGCTGGGTCTGAAGAAACCGAAGACGAAGAAAACGGTAACCCGGAAAAAGGTAACCGGGAAGGCGGCGCCGAAGCGCAAGACTGCCCGCAAAGCCGTCGTCAGGAAAAAGACCACTAAGAAGGCGCCGGCCGGGAAGAAACGCCGTCGCTGATGGCTGATAAAGTTGCTTCTTGAGTGATGACATCTTCGGTCGAAAAGCCTGCCACACGGCGGGCTTTTCTATGATATGAGGTGTTACTGTCGCGATCGTCCGCTTGACTTTCTGCTGCCCATACGCGATATTCGCCGCGTGAGTTGGGAACAGAAGTTGGTTCTTTTATGGGAGTTGATATGAATGTTGTCGTCTTGGTGAAACAGGTTCCGGAGATTGCTCTTATCAAAGTTGACGAAGCTGCGAACGAGGTGGTTCTACCGCAGGGGCCGGGAACGGTCAACCCACTCGACGAGTATGCCGTCGAGGAGGGACTGCGCATAAAGGAAAAGACAAGCGGCAAGTGCATGGTGATGTCGGTCGGCACCGAGCGTACTGAGTCGGCGCTGCGGGCTTGTCTGGCTCTCGGTGTTGACGACGCCTACCTGCTCTGCGATGAGCAGTTCGGCGGTTCCGATCCCCAGGCTGTCGGGCATATTCTGGCTGCCGGCCTCAGGAAGCTGGGCGATTACAATCTGGTTCTGGCCGGTAAACAGGCAATCGACACCGACTCGGCCCAGGTACCCGCTGCGGTGGCAGCACATCTCAACCTGCCCCAGGCCATGTTTGTCAAGAAATTCGAAACCGTCGATGATGCGACCGCAACCGTGCTGCGCAGCACTGAGGATGGCCATGACGTCGTTGAGTTGAAGTTGCCGGCGGTTGTATCGGTCGTCAAGGAGATCAATGAACCCCGCCTGCCTTCCCTCAAGGGCAAGATGGCAGCCAAGAAGAAAGCCATCACCACCTGGTCGGCGACCGATCTCGGTCTGGACGGGTCTGGCATCGGGGCCGCCTCCGGAACCAGGACGATCAAGGTAACACCGCCGGCTCCTCGACCGAAAGGGGAAATCATCGAAGGCGAAACACCCGAGGAGATTGCTGACAAGCTCTTCGACAAGCTGCGCGAGAAACAGATCCTGTAATACCGAAAGCCGCCCCAGGGCGGCTTTTTTGCAGGGGGTGGGCCCGGTTTCTGACGAATTGCGGGGCGGGGTTTGTCTAATGATGCGAGTTCAGTGGACAGCAGAGTCCCCGTTGTTCTGTATCAAAACACAGTTTACGGTGCGTCTGCCACCCACGAAAGTTTGGATAGACAAGAGTCGGTGAGTGCGAATCTCGCCCACCCCGTCATCAGCCAAACCCCGGTAAAAATCACGGTTTTTGTTTTGCGCTCCGCAAACACCCCCGGTATATTCTATCATCGGAGTGCGGATTTGGCCTTTCCCGCTACGAGTGGTGGGGCAGCCGTCCTCTACAATCGAAGAAGGGTTTTCGATGTCACAGGCCGGAACAAGTCAATCTCAAACACACGGAGAAACAGACATGGGTGATAAGGGAAAAAAAGATAAAGGGAAGAGGGAAACCCAGAAAAAGGCGCAGCGTAGCCAAAAGGAAAAACGAAAAGCGAAAAAGGAAAAGAAGAGTACATAAATATCCTGTGCTGTCCGGTATCGAGAACCTGACCAAGCTGCATACACTGCGCCACACTTTTTCCGGCCACCTGATCATGCAAGGAGTCGACCTGCCGATAGTCAAAAAGCTGATGTGCCATTCTGATATTCAAACGACCATGATCTACGCCCACCTGTCGCCCGATCATTTGGCGGATGCGGTGGATAGGCTGGAACTCGAGTAGTACAGCGTGAACCGGTGCTAATCTCGCACACCCCGCATTGAATTCAGTGCCCCCTATCAGGAGGTGTTCTTAGTGCCCAATTGTTAAATTAGCGGTATTACAAGAGAAAATGTGCGGGAGCAAGTAGCTCCTTCCCTGATGTAGGAGTTATACAATGAAGAGGAGGATATGAATAAAATCAGACTGTGTATAGGATCAAATGACGGCAATAATGTTGCTAAAACCCATATGGGCGATACGGAGTATTTCTATATTTATGATATTTTCGCAAATTCAAAACATGTGTTTGTAGAAAAAAGGATTAATACTGCAATAAATTTGGGACATGCGAAAGTCGAAAAAATGAAAGGAGTTATTAAGATAATCGAAGACTCAGATGTCCTCGTTGCCCGACAGAAAAGTCCAAATTTCGTAAGAATTGCAAGAAAAACAAAATATCAACCTGTAGTAGTAAAAACCGAGAAGATATCAGACGTACTAACGACATTATGTAAGTCATTCGATGAAATATATGAACAAACTACAAGAAGGAAAAACGGTGAAGTGTTTGATACTATACTTGAATTATAGCAATCCATGAAATACATAACAAATCGTTGCACCGGACCACTTATTCGCTGCGCCACAAAATGGCAAGTGAGCTTGGTGATTAGACTATGATATTAAGAGGTTAATAAATTGTTTCAAATTCTCTTTTGCAGTTGGGGACTATATGAAAGAAATAACAAGGATCGGCATAATCATCTGTGACCGCTATCGAAGATGTGCGGGCGGAAAATGCTTCAAATCATTGCGAAACAGAGAAGGTGCGTTCAGTAGGTACAAGAATATGGAAGTCGAAATTGTCGGATACACCACTTGCGATGGGTGTCCTGGTGGGAATATCGAATATGCTGTAGGGGAAATGAAAGGGAACGGAGCAGAAGTGATACATCTTGCCACCGGATTAATCGTGGGTTATCCTCCGTGTCCTTATATTACCTATTTCCATAATTTTATTCAGACAGAATATGGCCTTGAAGTTGTTTATGGCTCTCATCCTATTCCACAAAAGTACCTCAACATACATGAACAGTTGGGAACATGGGATGATACCGGATGGCAAAATATCATTCAACCACTATTAGTTGATGAAAAAACTCGTTTATCCTATGACTAATAAATAAGTATATTAATTGAGCGGCCAGAATCATTTGTGACAGGACGGACTTGAGTTGACACATGGATAAGAAAGAGTGGTCATTTACCTCTGAGAACAACAGCCTCTGGTCAGTAACGGTCTGGCATACCGGGGCGTCACAGCCAGAACGACCAAGGTCGGGGTTGGGAAAACATATCCAGACTTTACGGTCTCACTTCCAATCGCCCAAGGCTATGAACGCACCCCAACTGTAAGGGTGATCAGCTTTCTTCTTGCTGCGAAGCCGGTTGATGCTCTCCAACTGTAATCCACGAAGTGTTTCAGGTAAAGACTCGCCCGTTCTGTCATAAAGCCGGCTCATCATGTCCGCAGTCAGTCTGTCCGGCACTGGCCACAAGGCGCTGATAACCGTCCTTACTCCCGCCATCTGGAAAGCCCGTCGTAGACCGTATACACCTTCTCCTTCCTTAACTTTGCCCAAGCCGGTCTCACACGCCGACAGAACGACAAGTTCCGTACCTTCAAGATCCATAGCTGGTACCTCATAAGCCGTCAATATACCGTCTTCCGCTCCAACACTGTCGGCACCCTTCCCATGAAGATTTGCCCCTGCAAAGAACAAACCCGACAGCAGCAGCGGATTCTCTCCAACAAAACCACGATCTGATAAAGGCTCTTGTCGCGATATGTCAGGCTGACAGGCGCCTTCAAGAAAGTAACCGTGAGTAGCCAGATGTATAACTCTATGACCCGGCGCTTGAGCTTTCAACTTCTCTTCACTCGCATCTGACCCGAAATAGACAGTCACGGGCTCATCCAATGACGCTTGCCACGTGGCTACGACCGATTCTACCTCACTCCGCGTGAAAGGCAGGGGATCTACGGTGATATCGTTCAGTTCCCCGCAACCTGAACGAATGTTCCTGACTTCATGGTGGTCCGGTTCTGCTGGAGAATCAGGCGGCGTTCCGTCTGAAACGAACAGCCGTGCAACCGCGGTTGCGTCATAGTCAGGATCTCCCAGAGCAAACAGTCCGCTGCCTGGTTCCACATCTCGTTTCAAGCGGATGACGTCACGACCGGCTGACAAGTAATGAACCGCATGCTTCTCAATCAAGTACTTATCGCTACTGTCCATCAAGCCGGCAAACGACACCATGTTCAAAGCGCCATCAGGTGCCATCAGTACCAGTCCTTTGTCGGCAACGTACCTTTCGATGGGTTGCCACAGACTCGTATAAAGCTCTTTACTGATCTCTTTGTACCTGTGGTGGTCAACAATTGTGGGCATCCTGTTGGCCCTCGAAACGGCCAACACATGTCTGCGGTACCGGTCAACCAGCGGGTGTATTTCAGAAGCGTCACCGAGTTCGACGACCTTGAGCTCCGCGTTTGCAGCTACCACGATCGCAAGGTAACGAGGAACACTGCTGTCGGCCTTGGGTTCATCATAGTTGAACCTAACGTACTCGACGAGTACAGCGTCTTTGGGCAGCGCGGACAGAATGCGGTCGAGAGTGATGTTCTCGCGATCCGTCTGCCTACCGGTACTTGCAACTTGCCTTGCCAGATCGGCCTCAAGATTGTTGGCTTCCGTCGCAAGAGAGTCCAGCAGACGGATCAGCTCGGGAGCATCATGATGCCTTAAACCGGATACATGAAGTTCGGAGATCTGAGACTTAAGGTTGTTATAGGAGGATAGCATTTCACGCAGATGAGGATCAGACTCCGCGGAAAGTGACCTGAACCGATTGGCAACAATGTCCGTTACTATTCCCTTGGACGCCAGCACGATATCCGCTGTTGGGGCGGTCCGTGGAGAGCTCAGACCCTCGTCGACAAAGCATGAGAGATAGGTGTCTGCAGCTCGGCGCAGGCATCCTGAGTAATCAAGGATGTCGCGTTCTGACAAGAAGATAGAGAAGTCAACGAGGTTTGCATACCTGATTGTGAATGCATCCGCTGCTGCGTCGAGGGCCATACCACCGCGCTCCATGGCTCTCAAATAGCCACTCTTGAGTTCGAGGCAACGAGCCATGTCAGGGTGATCAGTGCGAAGACTATTGCTCAGGATCTCTGAAGCCGCAGCAAACAACGGTTCGACCTTCTCATACAAACCAATCTTGAGGTAGGTCTCACCCAGCGATATCAACAGGGTGGAGACCTTCGGATGCTGCCCACCGGGAATTGACCTGAATACACCGATAGCCTTCTCGTATAGCGGGATCGCCCTCGAGTAACTCCCCATCGCAACGTAGAGGTCCGCCAGACTCTCCATCGCATTGGCGGTTCCCGGATGACCAGGCGGCATCGATTCCTCGTAGATGGCAAGGGACCTCTGAAGGAGAGGTTCGGCATCAGCCAATCGTCCGCGTCGTGTATAGAACAGGGCCAGGTTGTTCAGCCCCAATGCCACTTGAGGGTTATTTTTTCCGAAAGCAGCCTCCGACACGGCGATTGCCTCCAGATAGAGATCCTCCGCTTCTCGTCGATGCCCAAGTTCAGTATATAAATTAGCCAGAAGGTGCAGGTCATGCGCCAGTCCCGG
Source organism: Candidatus Zixiibacteriota bacterium (assembly GCA_023132995.1). Taxonomy (GTDB): domain Bacteria; phylum Zixibacteria; class MSB-5A5; order GN15; family FEB-12; genus JAJRTA01. The sequence continues at coordinate 5,585 of JAGLXI010000132.1, forward strand.
ATGATTGGAGCCAAACAGCCAGCGCATCATCTGAACCGACTGCTTCAGCAGCGGTTCTGCTTCCACATAGTTTCCCTGCCTGTAGTAGTTCAGGCCGAGATTGTATATGCCGGTCTGTACATCTCGATCATTCGTCTGCTCCCATATGCTGAGAGCTTCTTTGAACAGCGGCTCGGCCTCATCGAACTTACCGCACTGACTGAGCAGATTCGCGAGATCAGTGAGACACACTGCGGTCTGTGAATCTTCGGATTCGAGTCCCTGTCTGCAGATGGAAACAGACCTGCGCAACAACGGCTCAGCCTCGGCATACCTCCCTTTGCGACGGTAGAGGTCCCCGAGGATACCAAGAGCCGAGGCGACTGACACATCGGTCGGGCCGTAGGCCTCTTCTACAATCTCCAGTAGTCTCACAGCAAGAGGTTCCGCCCGCTCGAAATCAGACTGAGCGACGCAGACAAGAGCAAGGTTCTCGATGTACTTCACCAGGGCCGGATCGTCGGCTGCATACAGGGTTTCCATTATCTCAATGGATGACTCACAGTACTTCCGTGCGTCCGTATATGCCCCCCGCCGCCTGCAGGCGAGCCCAAGAGCATTGAGTATCTTGCCGACCTTCACGTCGGTCGGACCGAGATGCTCCCGGTATATATCCAGGGCCTTGAGAAAGGGTTCCTCGGCTGCTGCAAAGCTGTCGTTCTTGACGGAATAGTATCCCATCTTGTAGTAGATCCGACCAATCGCGGTATCAGTGATTCCCGGCGATACCTGTGCCAGCGCAAGAGCCTCTGCCGCCACTACGAAGGCCGAATCGTACTTGCCCTCAGCAGCCAGTGAGTTAGATACTTCGAGAATCTCCGTCCACGCCTGCCCGAGAACCGATGATGAAGAGATGAGCAGGCAAACCGAGCAGAGCAGAGCCATGAGCACCGCATTCCCGGTAACTTTCCTGTGCTTAGTCTCGATCAGGTCCTTCTGCTGGTTCATAACACCCTCCAATGTCGTTTCTGTTCCAGTGACGCTCTCAGTTTACGGACACACCGGCGGTGGACCCTCGTTAAACATGTAGTCCACCAAATAGACCAGATCTGCGATATCAATGATGCCACCGGAGCCGTCGCAGTCACCGGCTTCCATCACGGGTGGTTCAGGGCCTGAATTGAACATGTAGTCGACCAGGTAGACCAGATCGGCGATGTCAATGAGCTCCTTACAGTCACCGTTGACGTCGCCGCATTTGTATTCCAGTATTGTGAAATAATCAGCGCTCATCGCTGTTCTGCTCGGGACAGTGCGATCGTATACACGCACTCGACCTTTGGTAGTCGCGGGTGCGTTCACCATCCAGCCAACCGATGTCGTCGTAATGTTCTCTGCAATCAATTGCCAGGATGAATCGCCATCACGAGATATCTCGACATCGACCGAGGCTATGCCCTCACCCTTCGTCCAGGAGATGATCTGCTCATGCCCGATGCAACATTCTTCACCGCCGGTCGGACTGGTGACTGACAAGTCGGTGTTCATAGTGGTCTGGATCAGGCCGGTCAGAACCGTGATATCCTGGCTGCCGCGATTGAACACTACAAGATCGGCTACACCATTTGTGTCGAAATCATCGCACACAACTTGGATGGGTTCATCGCCGACCTCATGAAGTAGAGGATATCCGAATCCCCCTCTCGGTAGAGCTGCCAGAAGGACCAGGCTGTCGTTCGGTCGACTGGTAATGGCGACATCGATCAGGCCATCACCGGTGACATCGCCGGACAGGACACTGCTGTGTCCGCCCAGAACGGTCGCATACGAGGTTGTGTCGAAAGTCCCGGTGCCGTCATTTATCAGCGTCATGAAACGGGCGTAGCTTCCCGGATAGATCACTCCAACGTCATGCGACCCGTCGCCGTTAAGGTCTGAGATGACAAGACCACCGGCTGCCGATCCAGTAGCTATCTCATACGACAGATCAAACGAACCCGCTCCGGAACCTTCGAACACGGAGACAGATCCGCTATCACCGTGAACAACTGCCAAATCAGTGATGTTGTCGTCATTGAGATGACCTGATGCGATACCGTCGGGCACACCGGCAACCGCCAGCGTGACCGGGGTCTCAGCAAAGCTGCCGTCGCCTGAACCGGTGTAGATCAGAAGCTGATTTGGCGATTCGGTAGCCACCAGGAGATCAACATTCCCGTCCCGGTCAAAGTCTGAGAAATCGACATCAACGGGAGAGCCGGACGTCTGGATAGTATCCGACGGATCAGTAGTGAACTTACCGTCACCCACGCCATAATGAAATGACACTCTCGAAGTGAGAGCACTCGATATCGCGGCATCAAGATGACCGTCCTCATCAATATCCGCCAACGCCATATCGGTGGCCGGCGGATCAGCGTTTATCACAAAAGTGCCGGTATCGTCAAAGGTACCATCACCTTGTCCGGAGAAGAACTCAACAGTGCCGTTCTCATAGAGGACAAGAAGATCGGGGATCGTCCCGGGTCCTTTCAGTTCTTCATCCAGGGTGCCCCTGGTCCCTGTCTTGGCGTCAGCACTCAGCCCGCCACCGGGATCGGTAAGGCTGACGAATACAGCGTCCGTTATCGTGAACATACCGCTGAACATGGTATCGACAGGCGCCGGATCGTCAGCATCGTAGACTCGGATCAGAGCCCCTGAAGTCGTATCACCGGACACAGTCCACAGGTAAGTTGTTCCAACGTGGCTGGTCACAAGGTTCTCCCAACTGGAGCCGTTGTTCCGCGACAGGTCGACGTTATAGGCGTTGATCAAGGGGCTCTCGGTCCATTCAACCGGGTACTCCTGTTCAAGGTGCACAAGCGCACCAGGTTCCGGCCTTAAGATGCCTTCATACGAGTACATCAGATCACCTAAGAACGTGGGAACGTAGTTCGCCCCACTGCGGACGAACTTGAGTTGGGTACCCTTGCTGAACTCTGCCGGGCCAATTCTCAGAACGGAGGTGTAGGTCCAGTTGCTCGCGGTGAAGTAGTAACTGGCCCAGAGTCTGCTGTCAGGAGATGCTCCGATTCCACCCATACTGGTTTGAGCTCCTGCAAGAAGGAAATGTTGATAGGTGTTTGTCGAGTCAATACTCTGCAGATAGTACGTGTTTGCCATTATCCCGAATCCATTAGAGGCCAGCGGGGATAGCCTGGCGCTGTCCATTTGAATATTGGGATTGTCCCACTCAAAACCCATTGAAGCCGCCACAATGAATGAGTTGTTTTTCACGTAGAGATCCACCTGTATGACCGAATCAGGTTCCCCGGGGACAGGGGGAGTGATCAACCGCAGTTCTACTTCATCTCCACCAGGGGATCCCAGACATGTTACTGAACCGGGTGGCGGAGGTCCGCCAGTATATAGGTAGTTACATATATAGCCGATATCGCCGATGTCAACGAAGCAGCAACCATCTGTGTTCCCTACATAGAGACCGCCCACTGGAAGCGGACCATTAACATAGATGTAGTACCAAAGATAAGCTATATCTGGAATGCTCAATCCTCCGTCATTGTCTACGTCGCCATCTCCAGGTGGCAAGCAGACATCACACAGAGAGTGAGTCCATACATGGTCTGGGTTGCTGACAACCCATTCATAGCTTGCTGTCTGATAGCCAACACCAGGCCACGGGTCCATATAGTGTATGTTGCTGCCGGTGTAGCCCCTGCCTGCTACCATATGGGCTCCCCCACCGATCCATGCCCAACGCATAAGGAAGGGAGTCCCCGCGTCAATGGCGTTTTCGATCTGAGCACCGGTGAGGGCACTGTCGTGCGTCGCAGTTTCCACGCCCCAGTTGTACAGAATGTCCTCAAGACTCCCGGCGGCGCCGTAGAATTCGTTCGGTTGGTTGCAGATTTCGCCACCGGGATTGTTGCAACAGTCATCTGCGCCCCAGCCTGCCTGGACTCGCGTCCAGTCCACGATATCACACTGCTGAACATCAGTCGAGAAATACAACAATGTGGCGCGGGCGACGCCCGCCCAGCACCACTCCGTCTGCTCCTGGGCAACCACGGGGACAGGGAGGGTGAGCGCGTTGACCGGTGTCACCGTGAACGTCGCTGGATCGGAATCCGACAACAAGCAGGGATCGGTGGCCGTGAAAGTGATCGTCTCACTGCCGTTCCAGTTCACGTCCGGGATGGTTATGGTGGCGATGCGGTTGATATCTATCGAAACCGACAGTTCCGTGTTGCCGGAGTAACTCCAACTCATCTCGGAGGCTAAGTTTTCAATGTCGCTGACATAGCTGTCGAGACTGATAGTGGTGAAGGTGGAACCCTCGGCGATGGTCTGGTCCGGAATGTCGGCCACCACCGGGGCCTGGTTGCAGGGCCCGGTGCCGACGGGATAGCAGTGGGGGCCGTCCCAGGATGGGAAGAAATACCCCACACCTAAGGTATACCACTGCCAGACTGTTGATGGCGGCACGAAGGCCGAATCGAGACATATGAGCAGTCCTTCAGACGCGTCGCTGATGGGCCCGATAGTGATAGTGTAAGGTATCTCGTCAAAGCCGTCAGGGATGCCCGGGTTCACCGTGCGGCTGACACCGAAACCGACCGTGTCAGCTCCCGAGCCGGTTGTGCCATCGGCAGTGTAGGAGACATACCGTAACTCGCACATCGCGTACGTGATGGCGCCCGTCATAGCTCCGATGGTAGCGTCCCACACGGCTCCATTCGGAGAGAAAACCCGGAAGCTGTTGGTGGCGCCGTCGATCGAGATTCCGTAGTCATTCGCCAGACGCAGGTGAAAAGTTATTTGCTGGTTCGACGGCAGCGAATCACCCGGACAGATCAGGCAGTCTACGTGATCCAGAGACAGTGCGCCGGTACCCATCACCGTGATGGTCACTATCTCACTGTCTGTCAGAGCACCGTCATCGGCATAAAAGGTTATGTCGTAACCGCCCGCCTGAGTGAAGTCAGGCGTCCAGCTGAAATCACCCGTGCCGTTGCCGT
>JAGLXI010000133.1 GCA_023132995.1 Candidatus Zixiibacteriota bacterium
CGATTCCCACCCCTTCCGCTTTATTGGGGATAACGGATCTCCTTTGCCAAGAGTCGGATGGCGCCTTGCTGACTGCTCCGAGGGTAGATGCGGATAATGCTCCTATGAGTATCATCCGATAGGAACAAATGCCATTTCAATTCAAAGTAATAGTCTTCATAGTTGTGTCTGTAGGACTTGCCTGGCTATCGCGATCATGTTTGCGTGATCTTCGCTCCCACGGTTTTTACCGTTTTTTCGCCTTTGAATCCATTCTGGCGCTAATCCTGTTGAATATTGACTATTGGTTTCATGAACCATTTGCTCCCCATCAGATAGTTTCCTGGCTCCTGCTAACCGTCTCCTTGTTTCTGGTTATTCACGGTTTTCATTTATTGCGCAGGGTGGGGAAACCCGACAGCAAACGGACTGATCCATTGTTGATAGACATTGAAAAGACAACCGCGTTGGTGACGGTAGGAGCGTATCGCTACATTCGGCATCCTCTCTATAGTTCATTACTATTTGTGGCCTGGGGAGTGTTTTTCAAACAGCCGTCTTTGGCATCTGTTTGTCTGGCCGTGATTACGACTTTCTGTCTGACAATCACTGCTAAGATGGAAGAGGCTGAGAACGTACGATTTTTTGGCGCCGCCTATCGAAGCTACATGAAACGGACCAGGATGTTCATCCCCTTCTTGTTCTGAAAAGTCATCATGGGCCGGGCTGTGGGCACAGGAGCGATCAGCAGGGGTCCCATGACTGCTGGGTCACATAGATCAATTCACCATCGCGGAAAAGATAGATGTCATGCGAAGAGATCCCGCTGACCAGTATCTCCAGCACCCCGTCGCCGTTAAGATCACAGGCATAGAAGATGTAGGAAATCCTCCGGTGCTCAGCGGGGTCTTTCAGAAGCCTGTGATTCCACATGCCGTCCGCTTTGGTCAGGATCGACAGCGAACTGACACCTTGGAACGGTTGCCACCAGCCGTCGCCCACCGCGAACAGCGTGTCGGGAATGGTATCCGAGATGGCGCCAAAGAACGCGATCTTGACACCGAATGGTGGCTTGTCCCGCCTGTCCAGCATGTCTTCCCTTATCAGAGAAGACAGTGAGTCCCTGATGACCTGAATTGAACTGTCCTGCGGTTCGTAGGTTGTGAATGGGATTATCGAACCGCTGTATTTGAGAGGTCGGCGCAGAATCAGAAAAGGCCCATAGCCGTACCCGGAACCAGGCGCCTTAGGGGGAAGGGTGTACTCAAGCCGACAGTAGACCCCATCATCCCCGCAGCTTCCCCAGTGCCAGCCGAGCGTATCGATGGTTGTCTCGTAGATCCCACCGCTCCACAATAGCGTTACCGAGTCACCCGGCTTGTCGATGATCTCCCTCGCAACCACGGCGCAGTCGATCGGCACGAACGACCCACCACCCCTCGTGTGCCGTCGCAGAGAATCATCGACAACTACCTGCCTATGCTGGAATGGCTGGCGGAGCGCCGGATACGCGAGCACGCGACGGTTGTCCCAGATGCCGAAAGTGACCAACTGCCGCTTGAAAAGCTGCCCGACCTCCTCAACCGCCTTGTCCTCAGAGTCCTGAGCCAGAGGTACAACTACAACCAGCAGAAGGGCGACTATCAGAATCAACGTGCGTCTCATCGAGACCTCCATACAACGTGATCCGTCTGAGCGCAGACGAGACTGCCAATGTGCCCAAAGTGCCATCTGTTTCTGTGTCGGGCGATGTCCGGCCGCATGCTGCTCAGTCCAGTTTTGACCGTACCTCTGCAGCCAGTTCCTCAAGGCGCTTTTCAGGGATAGCAGTCCAGCTTTCCACCTGGAAGCCACTGACGGAACTGCATATCATGGAGACCTTGGCCGCCGACTCCGAGTCGGGCGCTTCGTAGATGTCCATAAAATCCCAGGCGCCCAGGAGCGCGTAGTGGGCCGTGAACTTTACTTCCGGACATTGCTTCTTGACCTGTTCAATCCATAACCGTCGGCCCTTGGGCCCGTGCTTGACACTGGATACGACCTCAACGACACTGGGGCCGTGCGGCGCCAATTTCGACATTAGCACGTAAGTCTTCATCTCCTTCCTCCCTAAAGTTCAGGTTTGCCCGGCTGCCTGCCGAGACTGCAGAAACACTCGCGCCTGCCCCTGCCGGCAGGGGACTTACAGTGGGCACATGCTCTGCGATTCCGTTTGTGATGCCTAAGCGCATAGATGTCTTTACCTAAGAGTAAGATAACACAGACCCCCGGTAATCGCACGTTCTTTTTTCACATGGATATCGCGCAGCCTTCAACGCACCCCGGAGCAGCAGGAGAAATGGCCGCCGCCTCTAGCAGGCTGTTGAAAAACTC
>JAGLXI010000134.1 GCA_023132995.1 Candidatus Zixiibacteriota bacterium
CTGTGCCCATGCCGGGCGCACTGAAAAAGGGGACGAGCCTCAAAGGCCCGTCCCCGGAATCGTCAGGAGATCGGTCTTACTTCATGAGGACCATCTTCTTCGTCTCGGTCACGTTGGACGTTGTAAGACGATAGAAGTATATCCCGGAACCGACGGCGTCGCCGCTCTCGTCAGCACCGTTCCAGGTTGCCTCATGCTGTCCGGCAGTCAGGGAGCCGTCCACAAGGGTGGCGACCTGCTGACCGAGGATATTGAAGACCGTCAGTTCAACATGGCCCGAAGTCGGCAGATTGAAGCTGATCGACGTAGTCGGGTTGAACGGGTTCGGGTAGTTCTGCGACAGACTGAAACTGCCGGGAACGGCGTCGCCGTTGGTCGTCAGGCGACCCAGGCTGACGCAGGAACCACTACCCCGATAGGTAATACCGGCGTCGACTTCAGCGCCGTCGACACGGACCACCAGGCGATCATTGATCCGAGGATACGTCTGGGCAATGTTGCCGTCGTTCTCGTAGCCATAGATGGACGTGAACTTCAGCAGGCCATCACCGTAGACGCCCCTGCCGCACAACACGCCGGTTTCGGTGTAGACTTCAACGGCGGCGCCGGCCTCAAGCTCCGTTCCGTCAACGGTAATGCCAGAGCCATAGATGGACATCCAGTCGCGCGACGGCGTGACACCGTTGGCGGCAGCCAGAGGTATGGATATCTCACGAGGCGCGACCGGAGAGCCACCACCGTACGATAAAACGTCACCGGCCGATGAGAGCACCCAGTAACCAAGGCCGGGCGAAAGGTCGCTCAGCGTGGTCGCGCCGGGATCGGAAGGATCGTAGACCAGGTAGTCGCCATCGAATGTGTAGGCAATAAGTATGTTGCTCAGTATCGAGGAGAAACCGTCTTCAATCGGCTGACTGCTCTCCGGCCAGTAGCTGACCAGGTTCCAGCCACCGTATATGGCGATGCCGTCGCTGGGGCTGATCATACCGCCGCAGACATCGAAACTCACGGCGTCGTTGAGGCGGAACCAGTAGCCATGATGGTAGTCGACATCAAGCAGGGTCGAGTACTCGCCCAGCCAAGGCACAAAGGTCAGACCACCGCCTGCAGCCAAATCAAAGCCGAGGATGACGTCGATCTTGTCGAAATAGTCCGCTACCATGTTCCAAATATCATCGTCGTAGGCAACGTTCCACGATATCAGGTGCCAGCCCGCGGACAGATTGTAGGTCACGCAGGTGGCCGACGTGAAGTCGCCATCGATGACAAAGGTCGGGACTGCCACATAGTCAAAGATAATCGGAGTCGAGTGGCTCACGGGCGTGCCGCCGATCTCAACCATGACATCTTCGCCGTCCTCCGGCCCTTCATCCCAGGTCGTGTAGGGATCGTCGCCGTAGATGGTCGCGGTGAAGGAACCGTCGGGATCGACCGTCGTCATACCGCAGAGCACCGTGCTGCCGCGCGTGTCGAGATCGTAGAAGGTAACAAGATCACCGGGCAACAGCGGCACACCGTCAAGGGACGGGTTCGGGGAGTGTAGCAACACCCACCTATCGCTGGGAATAACTACGAGAATGGTTATTTCGCAACTCGCGGAACCACAGACGTTGGATGCAACCACCTCGAACTGGTACATACCGCCCTGCGGGACGTCAAAGCAGAGCTGACCACCAGCCCAGGTCGCGCCGTCCACCGTAACGTCGATGGCGTCGGCAATGGGCAGGTCAACGCAGACCATTTCCGGCAGACCTATGATGACTTCAACCGGCTCAGCCGGGCAGGTGATAGTCGGCACATCCTGAACACCCAGAGTAATGATCTGGTCGCAGGAGGCGCTGTTGCCCGAGGCATCGGTGGCCGTCCAGGTACGGGTGATGATATCACCAACCTGGTCGTCAGCCCAGTCAATGGTGGGGTTGTCGTCGCAGTTGTCGATCGCAGTCGCATAACCGGTCGCGTCGGGATGAGTCGAGCCGCCGCAGGTTACGGTCACGGGGTCGGGACAGGTGATTACCGGGTCTTCCGTATCATCGGCCAGCGTAATTGTCTGAATACAATCAACAGTGTTGCCGGCATTGTCCGTGGCCGTCCAGGTGCGCGTAATAATTCCAGCACCGGCAACTTCGTCGAAAGTCACCACCGGGGCCGGATCGCAGTTGTCGGTAGCCGTCATCGTCGGCGGCACAGGCATCTCCTCACCGCACTGAAGAATGAAGTCGGCCGGACATGCTTCCACAAATGTCGGGTCCGTTGTATCAATGAGAGTAATCGTCTGGACACACTGATCATTGTTGCCGGAGGCATCAGTCGCCGTCCAGGTGCGGGTGATGATATCACCTGCAATTGTCTCGTCGAACGTGACTACCGGGGCCGGATCGCAGTTGTCGGTGGCTGTCATCGTAGCCGGAGCGGGAACCGCGTCACACTCAACGGTTATGTCAGCCGGACACGCTTCAACGAATTCCGGGTCCGTAGTGTCGGTCAGCGTGATAAGCTGAACGCACTGGTCGCTGTTGCCGGAAGCGTCAGTCGCCGTCCAGGTACGCGTAATGATATCACCTTCAATTGACTCGTCAAACGTAACTATCGGCGACGGATCACAGTTGTCTGTAGCCGTCAGAGTCGGCGGAGCGGGAACCGCGTCGCATTCAACGGTTATGTCGCCCGGGCACGCCTGATCAAACACCGGGGCTTCTTCATCGACAGCCAGCGTAATGATCTGTGTGCAGACAGTGCTGTTGGCTGCGTTGTCGGTAGCCGTCCAGGTACGCGTAATGATATTGCCCTCGGTCGACTGGTCGAACGTTACAACGGGCGCCGGGTCACAATTGTCAGTAGCAGTCATCGTGGCCGCAGCAGGTACTTCGCCGCCGCATTCTATGACCAGGTCATCCGGACATACTTCGACAAACTCCGGCGCGGTGGAATCAAGCAGCGTGATGGTCTGGACGCAATCAACATCATTGCCTGCGGCATCAGTAGCCGTCCAGGTACGAGTGATGACATTCCCTACCGTTGTCTCGTCGAACGTCACCACCGGGGCCGGATCACAGGCATCGTCGGCCGTCATGATCGGTGCGATCGGCACCGGTGCGTCGCATTCAATGGAGATGTCACCGGGGCAGGCCGAAGTCCAGGTCGGGTCCTGGGTATCAACAATGGTGATAGTCTGGACACACTGGACGCTGTTACCGGCGTTGTCGGTGGCCGTCCAGGTGCGGGTGATAACATTGCCCACTGTGGACTCATCGAAAGTCACTACCGGGGCCGGATCGCAGTTGTCGGTCGCCGTGAGGGGGGGGGTAACCGGGGTCTCACCGCACTCAAGAATGAAATCGGCCGGACATTCCTCAACAAAGACCGGATCGGTAGTATCTACTAAAGTGATAAGCTGTGTGCAGACAGTGCTGTTGCCGGAGGCGTCAGTAGCCGTCCAGGTGCGCGTGATAACGTCACCTACGGTCGACTCATCGAATGTCACCACCGGGGCAGGATCGCAGACGTCGGTGGCCGTCAGAGTCGGCGCCGTGGGAACAGCATCACACTCAACCGTGACGTCAGCCGGACATTCCTCAACAAAGGCCGGATCGGTAGTATCTTCAAGAGTAATAATCTGGTCACAACTGCTGTTATTGCCGGCATCATCAGTCGCCGTCCAGGTGCGGGTTATGACATAACCGACCTGGTTGTCCTCCCAGACAATCCCCGGGCTGGGATCGCAGAAGTCAACAGCGGTCGCGTAGCCGGTAACATCCGGATGTGTCGACCCGCCACACTCGATAGTGATGTCCCCAGGACAGGTGATAACCGGGGCGGTGAGATCGGGGTTACAGGGATCGACTTCCTCACCAACCGTGAAGCAGTGGGGACCGTCCCAGTCCGGGAAAATATTGTCGGCACCGCCGCCAGGCGCCCACTTCCAAACTCCTGACGGCGGGTAGAAGCTCGAATCAATACAGATAGTCTTGCCGTTGTGCTCCTCCGCAATCGGGCCGATGGTCACCGTATAGGCTGTATCATCGAAATCGGCGGGCAGCCCTGCAAACCCGGCGCCACCAAATCCTACCGTGTCGGCGCCGGTCCCAGTTACACCTAAGTGATCAATACCCCATGTGATATTGAAGTTGGCCTTCCAGTTCAGGGTGCCAAGCGCAAAGCCTGTAGTCGTTGTCCACTCGGCGCCATCATCGGAGTAGACTCGAAAACCGTTCGTTATACCCATTACGTTCCCGCCGGAACTGTTGGTCATACGCAGATAGAACGCGACCGGTACGCCCATTTGCAGGCCATCAGTCGCATTCAGGCCTTCGACACGCTCAAGCGAGAGAGCGTTGCCATTGGCCATCCCGAAACTGCCAACGACGAGGGACGCAAGGATAATGAAACTCCTCAGCTTCATCATTTAGACCTCCATGATTTGCTGGGTTAGAAATTGATTGTTTTTCACGTTATTGATATGGACAAAGGCCCGTAAGTTCATTGCATATCGCTCGCGGCGGGACACGACCGCTGACAAAAACACAGCCGTTTCCAGCGCGCGAAAACCCTCGCCAAACCTCAAACATTGGCTGCAAGATAATATCAAACGAACTCCACAAGGCGAGTATTCAAATCAACCTACTATCTTGTGACACAGCCAGTTTGTTAGACCACGCAAAGTACCAAGAAGAAAAGAGGTTTCCCCTCGTCGCGGGTACTTTCCCCTAACCGGTAGGCAATATAGGCTCAACACAGAAGAATGTCAAGGTATTAAGGCGTTTCCCGCGCTCAGATTGCCGTGAAAGAGGTTGTTCAGCCCCCGGAGGGTCGCCACCGAGCAGGCGGCGCGGCCCTAAGTGACTGAGCGACAACACAAACACGCGCGCGCCACGAGCTGTTCATTAACCCAACAGTTTTTGCCCGGGTTTGCTCAACTGTCCCGACGAGCCGACATTCCGACACCGGCGGAACTTAGCAGGTAGGAGCCGGACCGCTGCGGAAAATGTAGTACACCAGGACGATCAGATCGGAGATATCGATCCTGCCGTCGCCGTTGACGTCAGCGGCCATGAATTCGGGCGGCTCCGGCCCGCCTACGAACATGTAGCTGATGAGATACACGAGGTCCGCCACGTCAGGCTCCTGCCCGCTGCCGTCGACGTCACCGCAGACGAACGGGCACAACATCTGCACGCCCTGGCTGCCTTCCTGAGGCGGAACGCCGGTAGCCGACCAGCCGAAATCAAACGCCCGCACATCCACATACGAGCAGCCGGTTTCGGATATGTTCTCGATAAGCAGCTCGTATTCGAAGTACTTCAAGTACCCGTCGGGGGTCAATTCATCCGGCCAGGCCTGCGAAGGATCAAGGCTGGAAGGGTACGGCTGACCGGGATAGATTTTCTGGATGGGGGTGGTTACTCCGAATATATACTGGTTGTCCCCAACCGGGTCGAAGTAGAACATGGAATCGGGAGACAACGGGTGAACGAAGGGATGGTTGCTCGTGTACTGCGATGGGTCGAAGCTGAGGTCACCGCAGGAGTCACCATAGAGACAGCGCAGTTCTTCCCCTGTGAACGGAACTCCACGTGTCTCCCATCCCGGTATGAAGTGGTTAAAGTAGTATTTCACATAGTCTTCAATATCGTATGACCCAACCAGGGCGAACGAGGACTGCTGCCCCGTCTGCGACAAATAGACCCGGTATCCCTCGAAATCCTCAGTGCGTGAAAAGATATCCTTAGCAGTTTCCGATCTTAGCCCGTTCCAGCGCACCCATAAGCCGCCTGAGCGCTGCTCCAGCCAGAACGGCGGTCCCGGCGGAGAAACAGCCGCGCGAAAATCCGGTACGCCGTCGCCTTCGTAGTAGAAAGTGTCATCCCCGCAGATTCTGAACTTGCCGGCGTAGCCGTCACCGTCGGTATCCACTCCCGGGTTGTCGTATATCCAACCGGCCCAACTGGCGTTGAGCACAATGTCCGAGAAGTCAAGCCCGGCATAGTATCGGGCCGGGTCGTGAGGAAGATAACCTGCGTTGGATGGGTTACGGTGCAGGTTCTCGCCTCCCACGTAAGCGAACGAAATCGGCAGGCTCTGACCGGGGCGGATGTCAAAGGGCCCGAACGACAAGAGATACTTGGTATCGAAGCCGTTACAAAAGTCGGCCGCCAGGCGTTGGTCGGGATACATCCAGAGGGTATTGTTCGGCTGAATAACGGCGGTATAGGCCTGGTCGTAATCGATCTCCCTGTTTCTCAGAACATAGTACTTGTTGTGGTCTCCCTCCGGCGTGCCCAGGCCGCCGGTTCCGAAATCCCGGAAAGGCTCCGGCCAGAGTCCCATGCCGGGCCGCTCACGAGGGCCGAAATCCAGGACGGCATTGCGGTTGCTGATCCACCAGTTGAAGCTGATGTCAAGTGAATAAGAAGGTGTACGCACAATGCGGGTAGCCGTGAGATTCGGGCAGGGATGCTGCTGGCCGTCTGGGAAATACACTCCCAGGTCACCATCGTTATCGGCAATCCACGCCATGTCAACAATGTCAGTGAATTCGCAGCCCCAGTAGTTACTGGGCCAGGCGCTGATAAAACCGCAGATATCGTCAGCGAAACCATGAGTGTTTTGCACGTCAAAACCCACATCGGCATCAACGTAAACGCCCATGTAGACGCCCTCCAGTCGCTCGGAGCCGATATTCTTTATCTTGCAGTCAAACAGGACGAAGTCCTCGGCATACGGATACGACCAGGCGTAAGAAACCTCGGTGACCTCGATGTTGAGCGGTTTGTGCGGCCGGCCGGTGACAGGGTCGGCCGGGACGTCGTCTGTATGTGTATCGGTATAGACAGCGATGTAGTCTTCCTCGGATACGGCGCCGGAGTAGTTCGGGCTGGAAGGATCAAGAGTCGACCGGTAGATCATTTCTCCAAACGGCGCCTCATCGGCGGACATTTCCTTGATGACCTGCCAGCCATCGAATCCGGTAGAGACAAGAGTATCACGACCGACCACGGCGCCGATCCAGAAGGCCCCGGCAAACAAGTACTCGACTCCTGACCCTCGCCGATACTCGCAATTGAGCGGTATCGATTCACCTGTGAACCAGTCCGTAGTCGATGCAATGAATTCCTTGCCGAAAGTCCCGTTGTTGGTGACGGCGAGGCCGATTTCCCCCACTCGGTGCGCGACAAGACAGTAGAGCGGGCTGTCCGCCGACAGACGACTGTCTGCCCGGCCGGTCTGTCCGGGCTCAAACACGGCCCGGCTCGATACTGTAACTGCGATCAAGACCAGCAGGGCTGGAATGACTGCGGTGCGAGTGAATACTGACAGTTTCATTGTTCTCCCTCCAGCCCATATTTGACCTGAGGCCGGTTTTTGTAGAAGCTACTGAAATATACAGGATTCCCTGCTTCTGTCAACACTATCGTTGTCTATTCCTCTCCTTTGGACAGAGACGCGTCAGCCCACACCGTGTCCAACTGATTCGCGCAATCACCTGTCCAGTTTCTTGTTGTACACCGGCAGGCTCAGCAGTACCGTGGCTCATATAACGGAGTGTGCGTTTGGGATATCTTGTCTTCATACTGGCCCTGGTCACGGCAATCGCCGTCCTGGCCAAGGTTCTTGCCGGCAAAGCCCGGTGGTTGACAGGCTATACTCTGCGCCCGGCGATCCCGACAGCAACGGCCGGAGTTGTCTGCACGCTACTCTTTCTCATAAACTGCGAAACCTCCCCCGATCTCGAAGGCGCTGCACCCGGAATGGGAACCGACACAACCATATACCAGAGCGACTGGGGCGTTGAGTGTAGCCTGGATAGCCTGCAGCAACTGATCCTGCAGGCATCGGCCGCGGTTGAAACCGATAGCGCATCTCGCCGACTCGCAATAGAGCAGGCTGCCTGCTTAGAGAAGCACGTTTCCTTGCCGGTGGACAGCGGCCTTGTGGCTATCGGCCGGGGCGATCTGGAAGAGGCGGCGGCCAGCCTGAATCAGGGCTTGCAAGACGTTGACGGAAACTCACCCCAGACCGCCCGGATTCACTTCCTTTTGGGCGTCACGCAGGCTCTGCAGGGAGATGACTCTCTGGCCATAGCTGCCTATGACGTGACTCTCGCCATGAGGCCGGATCACGCCGAGTCATGGTACTTTCGCGGAATGTCTCTCGCCCGGTCTGGGCGCAACGAAGAGGCGCTGGCCAGTTTCGACAGTTCCCTTGCGCGCGGCCGTGACCGCTGCGACGTCTGGTTGCTCCGAGCCAGGATTCTGACCGCTCTTGATCGGGCTGATGAAGCCATTGCAAGCTATGATCGCGCTCTTGCTCTCAAGGGGAACCTCCCGCTCGCCTGGAGCAATAGGGGGACGATGCTTGATCGTCTCGGTCGCTACGAGGAGGCTCTCCACAGTTACGACAGCGCCATAGCGCACCGACGGGACTTTGTCGCCGCCTGGTTCAATCGCAGTGTCGCCCTGTACAACCTGGGACGGACTGCCGAAGCCCTGGCCGGTTGTGACAGTACGCTAAGATACAGCCCGGGCCTGACCCAGGCCAAGGTGCTCAGGCGAACGATCATGCAGAACGCCGGCAATTGATCCTTGCGGCAACGGCGAGTTCGACTGCATACGCGCTAACGCTCGATTCTTTCACCCGTGATGGCCTCAATCTCGTCCAGCAGCGCCTGCTCAAGGTCAGCCTCGGCCAGCCGCCTGACTATCTCCCCCTTCCTGATGAGTATCCCCTTGCCGTCGCCACCTGCAACACCGACATCGGCCGCCGCCGCCTCGCCCGGCCCGTTTACGACGCAGCCCATAACGGCCACCTTCAGAGGCATCTTGATATGGCGCGTTTTTTCTTCCACGGATTCGGCCAGCCCGATCAAGTCGATCTGCGCGCGGCCGCAGGTGGGACAGGATATTACTTCAACTCCGTCAGAGCGTAACTCGCAGGCCTTCAGTATCTGCCTGGCCACGCGCACTTCGTGAAGCGGGTCTGCCGTGAGTGATACCCTGATGGTGTCACCGACACCGGTTAGCAGGATAGCTCCCATCCCGACCGACGACTTTATCGTCCCGGTCTCAAGAAGCCCGGCCTCGGTGATGCCGACGTGAAGCGGATAGTCACAGCGGTCGCCCAACATACGGTACGCCCAGAAGGAAATATTGGCGCTCGTGGATTTCACGGATATGATAATATCTTTGAAGTTCATGCCTTCGAGAATCTCGATCTCCCGCAGGGCCGCTTCGACAAACGCCTTGGGGTCACTATGACCGAACTTCTCAAGTAGGTCTTTCGGTAATGACCCCGAGTTCACACCAATGCGGATCGGCACGCCGGCATCCCCTGCCGCCTGCGCCACCTCACGCACTTTCCACTTCGCGCCGATGTTGCCCGGGTTGATGCGGACTTTGTCGAATCCGGCCGCTATCGCCGCCAGGGCCAGTTTGTGCTGGAAATGTATGTCAGCCACCAGCGGCTTTGCTATCTGCTCTCGAATGGCGCTCAGGCAGTCGGCGGCGGCCTGGTTGGGCACCGCCAGGCGAACAATGTCGCAACCGGCGTCAAACAGCTCCGTCGCCTGGCGAACGGTGGCGGCCACGTCCTGCGTGTCGGTGTTGGTCATGGACTGTATCGATATGGGAAAGCCGCCCCCGATGATAATGTCACCAGTTCGGACGGCCCGGCTGCGGCGTCGCTTGACAGGATAAGTCAGTTCCATATAAACCCTTGACCGCTTCTCAGAAGCCCCGTAGTTTACGGCGTTTTAAGTGCATAATCAACGGTTAGTTCAGGGATCGGTTGGTTTTGATCTGGATCAAGAGGGCGTTACCGTTTGTCGTAATCGTTGCTGCCGTCTTCGGCTACCGAATGTACGATCAGTACCGCGAACGCAAGCAGGCTATTGAGACAAGACAATATGCTTTGACTACGGCCCACCTGTGGCTGGCCCGGGCCAAGTTCCGCAACGACCCGCAGATGTATGATAGCTTCCGGGATTCGATCCTCACGGCATACGGCGTATCGACCGAGGAAATAACCGAGTTCGCCAGACGGCATCAGGATCAACCCGAACGCTACGACGCCTATGCCCGGCTGGTGCAGAAGTATGTCGATTCGCTGACCCCCTTGCCGCCACGAGTGCCGCAGTCAGAGGTTCCGACGGGCAGGCAGGTGCCCCCGCCACCGCCGGACAGCGGGTGAGTTATTCATCGGCATTGAACGCCGACGGGAAATGCTCAAGTTGACCGTTGACGAACGTCACCACATCGAATCTCAAGTCGCAGTTCTCAACATTGTTGTCGATCAGGTACTGCCGGGCGGCCCTGGTCAGGTTGGCTGTCTTTTTCTCGTCGACGCGCTCCGCCGGATGGCCGAACTTGCGAGACGAGGCTGACTTGACCTCGACAAAAATCAGAAGGTCCTCCTTGCGGACGATAATATCTATCTCCAGCCGTCCGGTACGCCAGTTGCGCTCGATAATCTGAAATCCCTGCTGCCGGTAGAAATCAGCAGCCAGTTTCTCGTATTCGCGCCAAGGTGATGAACTGCGATCTTGAGAGGTGCGGCGCCCGCGGCTATGGGAGCGCATATCTGTCAACCAACTCCGCCACCGGCCTGAAAGATCGACGGTGGATTTCGCACGGCCCGTGTTCCTTAAGCTCAGCGAGGTGTGCGCGCGTCGGATAACCCTTGTGCTGGGCAAAGGAGAAGGAAGGGTACAGTGCCTGATAGCGATCCATAATCCTGTCGCGAGTGACCTTGGCTACCACCGAGGCCGCCGCGATTGACTTACAGCGGCGGTCGCCCGCGACGATTGCGAACTGCGGCTGCTGCACGTTGGGAATAGCGAAATTGCCGTCCACGAGGACGAAATCGGGCGCACTTTTGAGGTCCATCACCGCCTTGCGCATGGCCATCAGGGAGGCTTTCAGGATGTTTATCCGATCAATGCACTCATTGTCAATTATCCCCACGGCGCAGGGTAAGCCTAAGTCGACTATTTCCTCGAACAGTCGTTCACGGCGATGGGCCGACAGTCTCTTGGAATCGTTGACGCCGGGCAACTCCACACCCGACGGGATGATGACTGCCGCCGCTACCACCGGACCGGCTAACGGTCCGCGGCCGACCTCATCGACCCCACAAACCGCCTCGTACCCCTTGTTCTCCAGCATCTTCTCGATGTGGGCGAAGTCGATGTCGAACTTGTTATCATGGAACTTCATTTTCACCGGCATGCCTCAAATTAGAGCGGGGAAGCCTGGCATATCAACGTTTTATTTCTATATTTATTATCGGCCCGGCGGATGGTGTCCTTAGACGGCAATCGACGCCGTACGGCTGAGGAAGTCTCTTTATGAGTGGAAACAAGAAGAAGAAAGCGCGCCGGTTCGAGTTTTCGATCATTGCCGGCAGTCTCAAGGGCAAGGTCATCAGGGCGCCTGATCTGGACATAACGCGCCCGCCCTTGAGCAGACTGCGCAAGGCCATCTTCGACTTCCTGACGCCCTATCTCGATGCGGCCGCCTACCTCGACCTGTTCAGTGGGACAGGTTCCTACCTTTTCGAAGCTGTCTCCCGCGGAGCCGGATCGGCGCTGGGTATCGAACGCGATCAGCGCCTTGCCTCGTCCATTAACCAGCAGGCCGAAACCCTGGACGTGGCCGACCGCCTCCGGTGCCTGGCCGATGACGTTTTCGAGGCTATTCCACGTCTTGAGAACAACAGGGAGCTATTCGATATCATAATGATCGCCCCGCCGCAGTACCAGGGTCTCATTGACAGAACTCTTCAGTATTTGCAAAAGCACGATATAGCGAACCGGGACGCCCTGCTGTTGTGCCAGCACGACAGCTCGGAGACCCGCAATATCGCCTGGCTCGACTATGAGATCGTCCAGCACCGCAAGTACGGCAACACGACCTTCACCATTCTCAGACAGGACTCACCGACCGCGTCGTAACGACGGGTGGCATGGTCAAACTTGTTTGGCCATGAACCACGTAGGCAATCCGTTCCAAACGAGTTTGAAACGGCCACCCGGC
>JAGLXI010000135.1 GCA_023132995.1 Candidatus Zixiibacteriota bacterium
GCGGGCATGACTTGTTATGGAAAGCAGTTGCTGTTTTGCGTTCTGTCCCGAGTTTTTCAACAACCCTCTGATGGCTGCTCGGATGCTCGCCGTGGATCGCACCGCCGTGCGATAGACGGCAGGGCGGCGGAGGGGCAACACGAAGCGTTATCAACACAGGACAGAACATTGCGACAGATAGTCGTCCGCAACACCATCGTCATTCCGGGCTTGACCCGGAATCCACCTTGGATTCGAAGACTGGATACCGGCTTTCGCCGGCAAGACGGATGGGGCAGACTAGGGCATCTGCCGCCCACAACATCACAACCACCAAAGCATTGGTGCAGGTGCTGTCAGTCGCCTCTGCCCGGCAGTAGCGCGAATCCATAGAGGCGTCGGGTAAGAGACACCCGACGCCACCCCTTGAGTACGTTTTTCAACAAGCCCGAGATCTAACCTGTCAGAGTTATTCTCCGCAGGATTACTTCCCATGAAACGCGGGATCGTCGCATGGGTTGGCGCCGGATGTAAGCTCGCCGTTCAAATATGCCGTCACGATCTCCACGGGTTTCTTGTTCGACGCACCGATAACGACCTGGATACCACTCTGCTCGAACATACCTATGGCTCGCCCTCCCATTCCACCGGCTATTATGACATTGCATCCCATTTGGCCCAGCCAGGCGGGAAGTACGCCCGGTTCGTGCTGGGGCGGTGTTAGCATCTCAGATTTCGTAATCGACTTGGTTTCAAGATCGACATCAAGGACTGCAAACTGCTGACAATGTCCGAAATGTGGACACAACACTCCATCTACCGTTGGGATCGCAATTTTCATGTTTCTGACTCCATGCTGGTTTCTATCAGTTCTCATTCTTCTATTGTCCTGGTTTGGGACTATTGCTCCCTCTCTCTCAATTCCTTATTCAGATTGGACCACAAGAGTTCAAGACTTCCGGATGCTCCGTTGCTATGGTGTTCGACAACCGTGGTACCCGCCAACTGTGCCTTGGTAACTGCGGTGTCGAAGGGGATTCGGCCCAGGATTCTCACCTTGTGTTTCTCTGCAAACTCCTCAATGCGAGAAGTCAAAGCAGGGTTGATATCATACTTGTTGATACAGATTGCCGTAGTTATCCCGAAATGAACGGTCAATTGCAGCAGCCGTTCCATATCGTGCAAAGCCGACAGGGATGGTTCGGTGACTATCAGGACATACGAAGCCCCGGTGAGCGATGCGATTACCGGGCAGCCAATTCCGGGTGGGCCGTCTACGAGAATAAGGTCCAGCCCCTTCTTATCCGCTATCAGTCTTGCCTGCTGGCGCAGCAGCGATACCAACTTGCCCGAATTGGCCTGTGCGAGACCCAGGCGCGCATGAACCAGCGGTCCGTACGGCGTATCAGAGAGGTACCACTCACCACTGACCACTTCTCTGAAATCGATTGCCTGCTCCGGGCAATGGCGCGTACAAACTCCGCACCCATCACAGGCGTGCTTGTCTATCCAATACCGCTCCCCGGTTGCGCTTTCCGTGTGTGCCTCATGCTTGATGGCATCGAAGCGACAGTACTCCAAACATATCCCACAGTTTGTGCATCTCTCCTCGATAATAGCGGCCTGCTTGCCACCGATGAATTCCATCTTCCTCTGCACCTTGTTCTGCAGAATCAAATGAAGATCGGCAGCGTCAACATCGCAATCAACCAGCACCTTGTTCTGTGACAGGGCTGCCAGTGAACCGACCAGGCTGGTCTTGCCGGTGCCGCCCTTACCGCTGACTACGACCAGTTCCGTCATTGTGGACTCGTGTGGCTATGTGTTGGTACAGTTTGCATAAACTCGTCTCATAGCGAGAATCGACGGCGAACATCATATCTCCGCGCGAATACGCCTCAGCGACCCGGCGATCATACGGTATCTCCATCAGGATATCGATTCCCTCCTTGTGGCAATACTCTTCGGTTCTGCTGTCGCCAATGTCCGAGCAATTGATCACAACACCGTGCGGCAGACCGATTTCTCGCACCATCCCGACTGCAAGTTTGAGATCATTCAATCCAAACTGCGTCGGTTCGGTTACCAGGATAACGAAGTCTGTGCCGCTGATGGCCTCAATGACAGGACAGGATGTACCGGGAGGAGCGTCGATAATGGTAACATCGGATTTCCTGACGAGCTTCCGCAGCGCCTTCGTAACAGGAGGTGAAACCGCTTCTCCAACATTCAAACGCCCTTCATAGAACTCGACACCCATCCCAACCCCATGGCTGATGCGGCCGATGGTTCGGGGAACATCTTCAATAGCGTCTTCGGGACAGACATCGCTACACCCCCCGCAGCCATGACAAAGCGAGGGGAAAACTTCCACCGTTTTCCCCAGGACGGCGATAGCATGATACTCGCAGGCTGCAGAACAATCGCCACATAGAGTGCAGTTTTCGAGATCAACCCGGGGAACCGGAACAGTAACATCAAATCGCTCCCTGATCTCCGGCTTCAGGAATATGCTGCCGTTCGGTTCCTCGACATCGCAGTCAAGGTAACTTACATCCGTGCCGTTCCTGGCAATGGCAACAGCCAGATTGGTGGCAATTGTGGTTTTCCCTGTACCACCCTTGCCACTGGCGATAGATATTTCCAGAGCTGGGTTCCTCAGCTTCCTACCGCCTCGCCATCTTCCGGCCGCACTTTGGGCAGATTACCTCAAGGCAAGGTACACCCTGCTGATGTGGCGCAGTCGCGCCGCAACTGGGACAGACGCATTCGCCGCTGGGGCCAAGGCCGCGGCCTCCGCGCCCCATGCCTCGTCCGCCGCTTTGACCTTGTCTTGAACCACGACCGCCGCCGCCGCCTTGTCCTTGACCACCGCC
>JAGLXI010000136.1 GCA_023132995.1 Candidatus Zixiibacteriota bacterium
GCATGCTCGATGATATTTTCCAACTCTCTGATATTGCCGGGGTATTCATAATCCATCAGGACCGCCAGCGCATCAGGTGAAATGTCCGAGATATACTTCTTCTTGAGATTATTAAAACGGCGGATGAAGTGATCGATCAGCAGAGGGATGTCTTCCTTGCGCTCGCGAAGCGGTGGTAACTTGATGCGAACCACGTTTATTCGGTAGTACAGATCCTGCCGAAACTCTCCTTTACTGACAAGCTTTTCGATATCCCTGTTAGTTGCGGTAACAATACGAACATCAGCCTGGACCGATTCCGTGGCGCCCAGCGGCTCATATGTTCTCTCCTGAATAACCCGTAGCAACCGCACCTGCAACGCGGGAGAAATATCAGCGATTTCGTCAAGAAATATCGTCCCGGCGTCGGCCATCGCAAAACGACCCGGTTTGTCTTTGCGAGCGTCGGTAAACGCGCCGGCCTTGTAGCCAAAAAGCTCCGATTCGAGAAGTGTGTCCGGGAGTGCTCCACAGTTGACCGCCACGATCGGTTTGTCCTTCCGGTGGGAAAGATTGTGCAGGGCGCGGGCGACCAGTTCCTTGCCGGTGCCGCTTTCACCTTCGATAAGAACCGTGCTGTCGCTTTGGGCAATGCTTGGAAGGATATTGAAAAGCTGCGACATCTTGTTGCTCTTGCTTACAATGTCGTTAAAGGAGTATTTCTTTTCCAGTTCCCGCCTGAGCTCCTCAATCGCGCTTAAGTCCCTGAATGTCTCCACTCCGCCGATAGTATTTCCGCTTTTGTCTTTCAGGACGGCTGTTGAAATACTGATGGGGACTCTCTCTCCATCGGCATCGATAATATAGACCGCGCGGTTGACTACTGCCCCCCCGGTCTCGAATGTCTCTTTGAGAGCGCAGTTTGTTTCGCAGATTGACGCATGGAACACGTCGCAGCACCGCTGGCCGATAGCTTCTTCCTTCAGGATGCCGGTGATTTCCTCCGCGGCCCTGTTGAAGGAAGTAATCCGCCACTCGCGGTCGACGGTAAAGACTCCGTCGGCTATGGAGTCGAGGATAGTCCTGGTTACATCATCATCTTTGCGTCTGTCAGCCATACTCCAAATACACCACAGAGTTCAATATCCATTAGATACTATATATCATGCGTTGCAGATATGCAACCCTTGTTTGAAGCGACAGGTTTCATCAATCGAAATCGAAGTTCTTTGAACAACGAGGATCTCTAACAGGTTGTTGAAAAACATGGAATAGAATGCAAAACAACAACTGTTTTCCATTACATGTCATTCCCGCGGAAGCGGGAATCCACTGGTATCAACGACTTCCTGGATGCCCGCCTTCGCGGGCATGACAAAGAAGGTGAATACGCACGTCCGCTCATATGACGAATCAGTCAGCTTCCAAGTATAACAAAATGCTTTTTCAACAACCCGCTAAAGTCATTTATCAAGTGAATCGACTACGCCTACCCGCAGGTGAAGATTCAATACACTTTCCCCGTGCCCCCCGGACGAAGAGAATACCAAAACTTATACGGGAAATGTGATTGTCATACCCCGGGAACCAGAGTTATCGTTTTAGTAAAGATGATTGAGGATGTGCAAATAATGAGGTTAATCAGAGAATCCATCATACCGGTTAGACAAGAATCATTGCCCATAAACTCACCATTGTTTGTCACGCCGGTACCGGCCGGGTTTCCCTCACCGGCTGACGATTATCTTGAAAATCAGTTAGACTTAAACAAACACCTCATTCGGCATCCAGCCGCGACATTTTTTGTTCGTGTGGTGGGTGACTCCATGATCGGCGCCGGAATCCATTCGGGGGATATGTTTATCGTCGACCGGTCGTTGGAACCGGAGGAAAACAAGGTCGTCATTGCGATACTTAATGGAGAATTTACGGTTAAGCGATTGAAAAAACAAAAAGGGGAATTGCTGTTGGTTCCGGAAAACGATGCCCATCAACCAGTTTTTGTTGAGGATGGAACTGAGCTTGAAATCTGGGGGATAGTCACCACGGTCATCCATCCTGTATAACTTTCCCCGTCTCGGGAAGGCGATTTATGTTCTCAACTACAACAACGGCAATCACGCTCCCACCCGATGCTCGCAATCGGTGTTTTACCCTGGTCGACTGTAACAACTTCTATGCTTCCTGTGAACGGGTTTTTGATCCAAAGCTGAAAAAACAGCCGGTGATAGTGCTGTCCAACAATGACGGGTGTATTGTGGCGCGTTCCGAGGAAGCTAAGGCTCTGGGAATAGGCATGGGGGAACCGTTTTTTCGGTGCCGAGATATTATCGAAAAACATGGCATTCATGTTTTCTCTTCCAATTACACCCTGTACGGCAACATGTCCGAGCGGGTGATGAATACACTGACGCAATTCACGTTGGAAATGGAGATTTATTCTATTGATGAAGCGTTTCTCGATTTAAGCGGCTGTGACCATCTCGATAAGCATGGCGATCTGACCGAATATGCCCGCACCATCCGCGCCACCGTGAGGCAATGGACCGGTATTCCGGTATCGATTGGTATCGGCCGCACCAAAACGCTGGCCAAAGTGGCCAACCGGCTGGCGAAAAAATCAGCCCGGGCTATGGGTGTGCTTAATCTGGTTGATTCACCGTACATGGACAAGGCGCTGGAACGGGTCTGTATTGCCGATGTCTGGGGAATAGGCCGGCGGAGCGTAAAGAAACTGAAAGAGAAAGGGGTGACTAACGCCCGGCAGTTGCGGGATATCGATGACCGGCTTATCCGCAAGCAGATGGGGATAGTCGGCCTGCGTCTGGTATATGAACTGCGGGGGATATCATGCCTTTCGCTTGAGACCTGCCCGCCGCCGCGTAAGGGGATTATGTCGTCGCGTTCGTTTGGACGGAAGGTTGAATCGCCGGAGGAGTTGAAAGAGGCGGTGACGGCTTATGTTACCAAGGCGGCGGTCAAGCTCAGGGAACAGAACCTGGCGGCGCAGGTGTTAACCGTTTTTCTAACGACCAACCCTTACAGCAGAGATGACGGGCAGTACAGCAACTCGATTGTGCTTCATCTGCCGACAGCAATCAATAATACAGTCGAGTTGATTCGCTATGCCGTGCAGGGGATTGAGCGGATTTTCAAGAAAGGCTTCCGGTACAAAAAAGCCGGCGTGATGCTCGATGAACTCATTCCGGCCGGCCAGATACAGACAACCCTGTTTGACCGGGGCAATGCCGGACGTAATAAAAAACTGACGGAGGTGATTGATATGGTGAATGACATAATGGGTTCGGGAACGCTCAAGTATGCCGCCCAGGGTTCAGCACAACCATGGAGCGGCAAATGTAAAAACCTCAGCCCGCGCTACACCACCAACTGGAAAGAACTGCTAACGGTAAGTGCAGATTAAGTCTTGGGCTTCTCTAAATCGCCGCTGGAAGTCAAGTTTCCTATCAGTTTTTTTTAACCAGCACGTTTCATTTAGATTCTGAGGTTTACCGAGAGGATGGCTCAATCGGTCACTCAGGCTTCTCTACGCGGTCTCAGCCGCAGGATGGAATCGGAGTGGGAGCCTCACGCTTGACACACGGGATATTACTCTCAAACCCCAATCGAGGTCATCCCACAACGAAACTAATTGATCTATCTTCCGTTTTTCTCTCAGTTCTCAGTTCACAACAACAGACTACGCCATGACCGGATCAAAACACTCTCTGGTTATCCACATGGCATACAAAAGACAAGCCAGCTTGCGCGCCACCGCCACACGAGCTTTACCAAAGCCCTTCCCCTTCTGAAGACGCAATCCCCACTCCTTGAGCCTACTTCGTCGTTTCACCCGCGTCCACAACACCGTCGCCAATTCGACCAGCAACGACCGTAACAAACCATCTCCTTCTTTGGTGATACGACCCAGGTAGCGCGTCTCCCCAGATTCGTACACTCGCGGCACAAGCCCAAGATAGGCCGCTACCTGATCGCTAAGCATTTCGGGGACAGGCTAAGAAACACAAGTCGGCCTCAAGCTTGGAGGCATCACGGGGAGGCCGCTCTACATTGCCTGCCCGATGCCCTGACGTGTCCTTCTTAGTTTCCCGCCAGGGCTGATTTACCTCTCGCAATGATCTTGAGACCTTCCGGAGAAAACCTCAGCCCCGAGGCAATTACCGGCCGCTGCCGCGACATCATACCGAGGGAGGCTTCGAACACCCCCGGCATCGTTTGCTGATCCTTGTCCGGTCCGGAAATAAGCGTCTGGGCGCCGTATCCTGAGAAGAAAATCACCAGCACCGCCGCAACTCGTATGATAAGCCCGGTTATCCCGTGAGTTTTGTTTGCCCCGCTCGATTTGGCGGCCAGGCGGCGATAGACCGCGTTTTCCAGGCGGAGCTTCTCGATGTCTGTCAGGCTGTCTGAGCCGGTCGGCGACAACATCGTCACCACGTCCGAGAGTTTCTCAAGCTCGGCCCGGCAATCCGGGCAGACCTTGAGGTGCCCTTCGAGCTTGTCACGTTCAGACGAATCCAGGTCTCCCGCGGCATACATGGGCAGCGCGTCTTTGTATCGTTTGCAGTTCATGTTTCCTCCTTTCCGGGGACACTGTCCAGTTGCTTCTTGAGATTCTGCAGCCCCCGGGCAATGTGTACCCTAACCGACGCCTGCGATATCAGCATGGCGGCGGCGATCTCGGCGATGGTCAGTTCGCTGAAGAACCGCAGGGCCAGGGCCTCTCTCTGTCTATCCGCGAGAGAGCCGAGAGCTTCGTTGAGGCGGGCAGCCGTCTCTTCCGATTCCAATAGCAGGTCCGGCCGCCCCGGGTTGGCGGGGGCAAGCTCCTGCCTGAGCCATTCCGCCTTCGCCTCTCGCCGGGAAAGGTCTCGTTTGAAGTTCAGGGCCGTGTTGTAGGCCGAGCGAAAGAGGTAGGGCCTGAGGCGGGTCCTGTCCCTGAGGCGTCCCGGTTGTAGCAGGACTTTCACGAAGACATCCTGGGTGAGGTCCATAGCTTGTTCCCGGTCGCCCACGATCCGGTATACGAGGCGGAACAGCCCGCCGGAGAACTCCCGGACGGCGCTTGAAATATCGTCTGTCACTTCGGTCCTCACGCGTGTCGGCGGTTCATGCTGCCGGCAGCCTAAGACTCGACCACCGACAGGGCATAGAGACGAATGTCCTTGTCGTGCAGGTCTTCGCCTTCGAAGTACCATTGCACCGTGGCCGGCTCCTCCGGGTCGATATGGCCGTTGGTCTCAATGACCTTGCCCGGCAGATTCAGGCCGACACCGAAGTCATGGGAACCCAGAGCCTCGGTCACGTCGTAATCGAGCGTCACCATCTGAAACAGTTCGGTGTAGCTCCGCTGAGCCTCGGCCCGGTCCGGCCCGACGACCGATGAAAAGTACCTGGCGAACTGATGATGCAGTTCTTCCTTGAGTCTGTCAAGCTCCTCACCGATGGAATCATCATCCTTACCCGCGATGCCGAGCATCCTCACCGGCGTGACAACGCTCTCAATGTATGACGCGGCCCAGGTCTCGATGTCGGTTCCGGTCGAGGCCGCGATATCTCCCTTGCGAATCAGCGCCCCTAATGTCTCCCAGAGAAGCCGCCAGTGGACGTATCCGAAAGCAGCCCCGAACTGGTCGAGGTACTTGGCCCGGTCCTCTTCGGACACCTCGAATATGCCCTTTTCCAGAACCCGGTTCTCCAGTTCCTGATCCCATGCGACCTTTTCCGCGTAATGGTAGCAATCATACTTTCGCGCCACGTATGTTCTCTTGAACTCGTAGAACGTGCGTTTGCCCTCGGTCCAGTATCTGACCTCGGTGGGAAACTGGAGGTTCACGTCCCTGTCGACTGCGTCGGGCCTGGCGTATGTGCCGGGCAGTGGTGTGCCGTACGGCACTACCAACTCCGCCTCGAGTTCCATTTTGATACTGCCGGTATCACTGGAATCGATCTCCCTCCGCAGGATGGTCCACTCCGGTTCCGACGGCAGAGCCACGGGAGGGCGGAAGCCGCTCTCGTCTCCCTTGAACTCGGCGACGATGGTAGTTGTGCCGTCCGGGTCAACGGTGATCTCTTCCGTCCGGTCAAAGCAGGATACGCAGGCAAGCGTCAGTAAGATGACCCCCACCAAGGGCGTTCTGTGCAGCACTGTCGTGTTCATCGGTATCTCCTCAGCTATGGTTTCTTATGCCTGTTGACACTTTCGGGCGCCAAATAGGCGACACGCTTCCGCAAGAAACTGCCGGCAGGTGGGATACCTAGCATGAAAGCTATCGATGCGAAGAGAAAAAACCATTGACAATGGCGGAGAGGCAGGGATTCGAACCCTGGATAGAGCTGTTCGCCCTATAACGGATTAGCAATCCGCCGCCTTCAGCCTCTCGGCCACCTCTCCGTCGCACGTGACTGCACCGTCGCCACAATATATTCGGGGCCTCATCTGTTTTCAAGTGAAATCTTGGAAGACGCTCGGGACAGGCGGCGTCTCGTTCGCGGACTTATCGAAAGGGGAAGGATGTGTGCCTTATCATAATCGCGTTCCTGAAGCGCCACCTCAGGAGTCATGCTCTTTCGGATCGAATTTCGACATCTGCACCCGGGACCCGTCCCCGGTGAGCAGGCAGGTTTTGACGTCCTCTTCGATCTCCCTTGCCAGAACGCCGATATGAGCTTTCACACCTATATAGAGGGTACCTTCGACAATGATCTTGGCGTCGCGGAGCTCTTTCATCTTCTCCTCCAACTCCGTCATCTTCTGCTCTAGTCTCTCCACGGCCTGAGGTACTCCCTTATTGAAAACCTCGAGCTTCTGAAGCACCTGGGTTTGCTGGGACGTGAGTTTACCGTCGAGTTGCAGCCGGTAGAGCGACGTCAGGCTCTCCTTGACGCGTTCCTGGTCGGCTCCCAAGCGTTGTTTTTCATGTACGGCCTCATGATACTCACGCATCAGCTTGGCGTCGTAGGCAACCGTCAGAACCGTGGCGGTCCCGGCCTCGGAACCGATGACCGACGCCCGGATTTGCTTACCGGCGTTTATTTCGCCACCGACGATTTTTCCCTTCTTGCCTTTTACCAGAACATTCTCCTTGGCCGTGACATGGCAGTTGATCAGTTCTCCGCCCACGTTGATGCTCCCGCCGGAAGTGATCTTCTGACCCTGCGCATGTTTCAAGGTTATGTCTCCATCGGCGTGCATGATGCCCTCGCCGGATCCGAAGAAACCGCCCCGCACAAGAATGTTGCCCTTGCAGTTGATCGTACAGTCCTCAACATTGTCGCTAATCTCAAGGTCGCCGCCGACATTTAACGTGAACCCGGCAAACACCTTCCCCGTTATCTTGACCGACCCGACGGCGTCAATGTTGCCGACGCTGTAATCGAGGTCGCCTTTGATGACCATGACGTCTCTGACCGAGACCTTGTCATGACTTAACAGAATCGCACCGTCGACTTTCGCCAGGAGCTCGCTGCCGTCCTCGGAGATCACGGTGCCGTCACCGACCTCGAAGGGAATATTGCGCCCCCGCGGAGCGGCAATCTCCTTTCCGTCAACACCCATTCCAGGCACTCCGTCGGTGGGGGGCGTCGCGCGAACCAGCACTGTATCCTTGGTGGTATTCAGGATGTAGTTCATGTCACGGTAGTTGATACGCCCATCTTCGTCCTCCTGGGGCTTGCACTTGTGTTCGGTATCGAACAGGTATTCGAAGGCCGTATCCAGGCCTTTCTGGGCGGGAACCCCCTTGGCAATCGTGATAGGCGTATCGTACTGTTTCTCGAAAAGGCTCGTGACAAGCAGGTCCTGGTCAATACCATTGACAACGCCGGCATCGGTGAGCGCCTGCGCCAATTCCTCAGGCGTGATGTTCGGTTCGGACTCATCCGGCGCCTTGATGATAACCATCGCCGACAGTCGATCTTTGGTCATCGTGACCCGAATTCCAGGGTGTGTTTTGGATTCGGTCTTTGTAGCGTCGCTGGGCGCCATACTGTTCTCCTAAATGTGTTCCCGAGAAGCCTGGTTGCTTGCCGAGAGGATTCTCCAGTAGGCCCGTTCCACCACAAGGGAGATCTCATAGCTCTTGAACGGCTTAGTGACGTACTCGTCCGCCCCCAAAAGGAGAGCATCCTTAACGGTATAAGTGTCGCCATAAGCCGTCATGATTATCATCCCGATTTCGGGATGCTCTTTCTTTACGATACCAAGGAGCTTGAAGCCGCCCATGTGCGGCATCTTCATATCGGTAATGATTATATCGATCTTTCGCGTCTTGAGAAACTCCAGCGCCTTCAGTCCATTCTCGGCAGAGTGTATCTTATATCCCTCACGTGACAGGATGTTCTCCAGGAGATTCCTCATCATCAACTCATCATCGACAATCAGAATTGAGATCGAACTCTTCATAGTCAATTCGCCCGCCGGCTGTAGCCCTTTTGTTGCTCTGCCATGATGGTCCACGTTCATTCCCGCTTACTCAACAGCCCAGGGTTGACGTCAACTCCGATATGAAGTTCTCCAGCATGACCGGCTTGTACATGACACGGCAGGCGCCAAGTATGCCGGCCTCATTGACCAGCTTCTCCGTGGCGTTGCCCGTGATTACCATGACCGGCACATGGGGGGTCGCCTCTTTAATGGCCGACAAGACCTCAAGCCCGGACATCTCGGGCATGATCAGGTCAAGGGTAATCAGGTCGAACTGGGTGCTTAGGGCCTTCTCAATAGCGTCGTAGCCGGTTTCGGCCAATTCGACCTCGAACGCGTCGGTCAATTGGCAGAAGTCCCGGAACACATCCTGAACCCACTTCTCGTCGTCAACGATAAGGACCCGAAACGGCTTGCCCCGTTTCTCGGCCATCCGTGTCAGCCTTTCAAGATCTGCTAATGCCATAGTGTGTTCACTCTCACGTCATCCGACTGACCGACTCGCTGCCCACCACTTGTCAGACGGGTTACAAAATCGACCGCTGGTCGCATTTCGGACGGCCTGCGCCGACCGCCCCTTTGATGTCGCCGGACCAACGTCTGTCCGGCCGGACTTTTCTTTCGGCATTGAGCCCGGCGCCGTCTTCCTGTATCGAACGCCGCGCCCCGCCGCTCATCATTATTATCGTCACGGCCCGGTTTTACTGAACCGGCTTTCTCCGGGCGCAGCCGCCCGGCCCACATAAAAGGCCCGCGGCAGACCTGCCA
>JAGLXI010000137.1 GCA_023132995.1 Candidatus Zixiibacteriota bacterium
CTACTTGACAGGGAAGCTTACGACACCACCAAACAAGCAGTTTGAGGGTACCACCCCTCGACTACACTCACCCTTCGATTCTGATCAAGGTGACAGAGGATGAAATTACCTCGCTTGTTTCGTGGGTGGCAGACGCCCCTCTCTGCCCCGGGCCGACTTTTTGGACAACCGCAGGACTTGACTTTGCCGCTTCGGCGGCTTTTATTCGCTCCAAGCTAAACCAACGTAAATGCTTCAACTCATGGAGGATCCGATGAGAAGAACGCTACCGCGGCTGATGATTCTTTCAGCCTGCCTGCTCTTGCCCTTGATTGTGTCGACCGCCTTCGGTTTTGACTTCTCAGAGCTTGAGGAGGCCGTCACGGAGCACACCCTGGATAACGGATTGAAGGTCATCGTCATGGAACGGCATGACGCACCCGTGGCGTCCTTTGTGACCTTTGCCAACGTCGGCGGTGCGAACGACCCCAAGGAATACACCGGCCTGGCCCACATGTTCGAGCACATGGCCTTCAAGGGAACCACCACCCTCGGGACAACCGACCTGGAGAAGGAACTGGTGGCCATGGGAGTGGAGGACTCCATATTCAACGAATTGAGGGCCGAGCGGAAGAAAGGCCGCCGCGCCGATTCCACCAGGCTGGCGGAACTCGAGACCGCTTTTGATGAGGCCATCGAAGCCGCCAACGAGTTCGTTGTTCCCAACGAATTCGGCCACATCCTCGAGAAGGAGGGAGTTGCCGGTCTGAACGCAGGCACCAGCATGGATTGGACCCGCTACACGATGAGCCTGCCCTCAAACAAAGCCGAACTCTGGATGGCGATGGAGTCGGAACGCTTTCTCAATCCGGTCTTGAGGGAAATGTACCGCGAACGGAACGTCGTCGCCGAGGAACGGAGGCAGGTTCTGGAGAACAACCCCATCAGGCTCACCTTGGACGCTATGCAGGCGAGCGCTTTCACGGCGCACCCTTACGGGATTGCCATCATCGGCCACATGTCCGATATCCAGAACTATAACCGCGAAGCGGCCATGGAATACTATAAGAAGTATTATGTACCATCAAACCTGACCATCTGCATTGTCGGTGACGTCAAGACCAAGGACATCATCAAGCTGGCCGAGAAGTACTGGGGACGAATTCCAGCCAGTCCTCCCCCGGAGGTTCTGGCCACGATCGAGCCCGAGCAGAAGGGTGAGCGGCGGGTGGAACTCGAGGACCTGGCCCAACCTTTCTTCGTAACGGGCTACCATGTGCCTGAAGGCACCCATCCCGACTGGCCGACAGTAGACGCCCTGGCCGATTATCTCGGCCAGGGACGGACGTCGCTGCTCTACAAGAACCTTATCAAGGAGAAGAAAATCGCGGCTAACGTCGCCGCATATCCGGGCTACCCGGCCAATAAGTATCCCTGCCTGTGCTTAGTTTACGCCGTGCCCGCCGCCGGCCATACCAACGAGGAGTGCGAGGAGCAGATTTTCGCAGAGGTGGAGTGGCTGCAAAACGAACTGATACCGGTCGAGGAAGTCGAGAAGATCAAGGCCCGCGCCAGGGCCGGCTTCATCAACGGCCTGACCAGCAATATGGGCCTGGCCAAGCAACTGGCCAGATTTCAAAACAACTGGGGGGACTGGCGCGAACTGTTTCGCGAGCTTGACCGCATAAACTCGGTAACGCCGGAAGACATCCAGCGCGTGGCCAAGAAGTACTTCATCAAGAGCAACCGAACCGTGGCCAAGCTGAACACCATTGAAAGTTAGTTGGGAGCGAAGAAAATGATCAAGAAACTGTTTGGGATCATCAGCGTCGGTGTCATTCTGTCGGCCGTCTGCGGCGTAACCGTCCACGCGCAGAAAGTTGACAAGATCAAATTTCCCAAGTTGAACAAGCTGAATATCCCCAAGGTTGAAAAGGTAACGCTGGAAAACGGCATGCGCCTCTACCTCCTCGAGGACAAATCGCTGCCGATTTTCAACGTCAACGTTCGTGTCAACTGCGGGTCATACCTGGAAGGGGCCGACAAAGTCGGTCTGGCCTCGGTATGTGGGAGCGTCATGAGAACCGGCGGTACTGCAAAGTGGACAGGCGATGAAATCGACGAGTTGCTGGAAGGGATCGGCGGTATGGTGGAAACCGGCATCGGGCTGGAATCCGGCAACGCCTTCATCAACGTGCTCAGCGACTACACAGATATCGGCCTCGAGGTCATGGCCGAAGTGCTTCGTCGACCTGCTTTCGATCAGGACAAGATCGACCTGGCCATCATGCAGGAACGCACTGCGGTATCGCGCCGCAACGATGACGCCGGCAGTCTTGCCCGCCGTGAGTATCGGAAGCTGATCTACGGCGCCGAGTCTGTCTATGGCCGGCACACGGAGTACGAGACGATTGAAGCTATCAACCGGGACAACCTGGTAGAGTTTCACCAGACTTATTACCATCCGGAAAACGTCCAGATGGCCATCTGGGGCGACTTCGACAAGGACAATATCCTGGCGAAAATCAAGCACTATTTCGGTGACTGGGAGAGGGGAAACATCCCCGTACCGCCTCTACCCGAGGTCAACTACGACTGGCGCAGTAAGGTCTATTACGCCCCCAAGGCGGACGCAAAGCAGTCGTACATACGGATCGGCCATATCGGCGGCACCGTTAGGGATGCAGACTACGCCGACCGGATTGTCATGAACAGCATCCTTGGCGGCGGGTTTGGCAGCCGCGTCACGAATAACGTTCGTACCAAGCTGGGGCTGGCCTATTCAGCTGGAGGTCGCTATATCTCCAACTTCAGCTATCCCGGCTACTTTTTTGTTGTGGCCTCCACTAAGCCCCAGAGTACAGTGCAGGCGGCCAGTGAGATAATCAAGCAGATCAAGACGATGCAGACAAACCTGCCGACTGAAGAGGAGATGAACAAGGGCAAGGACGGCTATCTCAACTCGTTTGTCTTCAATTTCGATTCCCGCCGCGAGGTGGTTGGTCGCATGATGACGTACGACTTCTTCGACATGCCAGAGGACTTCCTCCAGCAGGAAAAGGAGCGAGTCGAAAAGGTTTCTCCCGAAGACGTGATGGCCGCCGCACAGAGGAACCTTCGGCCCGATGAAATGGTTGTCCTGGTGGTCGGCAACGGTGCCGACTTTGACGAGCCCCTGGAGGCGCTGGGTTTAGGACCGGTCGACACCATCGACATAACCATACCATCGGCGGAACCGGAGAGGGAGCTGACCATCACTCCCGAGAGCCTTGAAAAAGGCAAAGCTATCCTCGCGCTTGCCGCCGAGGCGGCCGGAGGCCTGAACAACTTCAAGAGTATCAACTCGCTGCAGAAAACTTCGACCCTGACGATAGTGATGGGCCCGCAGGAACTCCCTGTGGCGCTGAAGTCGCTGCGAGCATATCCTGCGAAGCACCGAACGGAAATGAACTTCATGGGTCGCCAGATATGGGATGTCCGAAACGGCGACAAAGGCTGGCGTACCGATCAGATGAGCGGCGAACTCGTGGAAATGACTCCCGATGAACTGGCGAAAGACGACCAGGAGTCCGCCCGTAACCCGGTCACCATCTTCAAGAGTCTTGACGCCCCCTACTACCAGGCCGTGTACGACGGTTCCACACAGGCTGAAAACCTGACCGTGGAATGGGTGGCTCTCGTTGGCGACGATGATGAGCCGATTTGCCGCCTCGGCATTGCCGGCGACACCTACCAGTTAGTATACAATATGTACTGGGGAGAGTCGCCGAGCGGCGAGGGAATGCTGGAAGAATGGTACTCCGACTACGCCGACGTGAGCGGCATACAGTTACCGATGAAGACCGTGATCAACATGAACGGCCAGAAAGTAATGCAGCTCGAAGTGGCCGAATGCGCCGCCAACGTGGATATCCCTGCTGGCGCGTTCGACAAACCACAATAATCTCAAAGTATCTCCTACCTCTCGAAAGCCGGCCTCAGGCCGGCTTTCGTGTTTTGGTCTCCGGGGACGTAAGAAGGTCACTCCCGTACAATGAGGCAACGCGGAGGACGGCCGACAGAACGGTAGGTCAAGCGGCCTGCCGCTTGACACATGAGACTCTGGCGTCAAGCCGACGGCAAAACCGACACTGTCACACCGCGTTTTACCGTTGACCGGACAGCTCTCGACCAACTGCGCGCCGCTGGGTCGACTCGTATCGGGCAGCCACTGCCCGACCTCAGCCTTTACTACCAGTTGATTCTTGCGCACGATGTCCCGCCCGAGGAAAGGCTGGAGTTGGTGAGCAGCCTCAACAGCATGGCCGTTGTGGAGATCGCCTATTTCGCTCCACAGCCGGAGGTGGCAAGTTTCAACACCGTCGAGCTACTGCGCACACCGAACTGGCAGGCGAACCAGTACTACCTCGAACCTGCCCCGACTGGCATCGACAGTTGATGGTTTGCATTATATTCCGGGTTTTTCAATAAGCCCCAAGCCGGATGGGCCACCCGACGGGGCAGACCGGGGGGTTTGCCGCCCACGGAAGTGACATCGTCACTCTATGGGTCATTACTGTGCCTGGCAACCTCTCCTCGTCTGCTGGGTCGAGTTCTGTGCCTGACAGATGCCCTCGTCTGCTGGAATAATGCGGACTATGTCGCAGGTCGTGCCGGTGCATGAGGGGCGGTTATCCCACAAGTCGGCATGGGCTGCGCGGGACGTTCGACCCCGCCAAAGACCTTGCCAACCACCGCCTTTTTTCTTACCTTTCGTACGGTTGAAGGCCCTCGCAATTGGTCATGAACACCGCGGCGGTCTCGTTCGTCAAAACCATGCAAAGGACCTCTACAGAGATGGTGAAAATTATGATAAAGAGTCTGCTGCGGGTGGGAGGTGTCCTGGCTCTTTCGGGGGTCCTGGCCGGCAGTGTCTCCGGGCGCGCCGACATGTCCCCTTCCGCAACAAAGGAGATGCTCAGCGACATGGCCAGTGTCGCCCCCGCCCACTGCATCGCGGGACACCGGGTGGGCCAGATGGTACTGGCAGTCAACAACAACGGCACCTT
>JAGLXI010000138.1 GCA_023132995.1 Candidatus Zixiibacteriota bacterium
TCTGATTCGCGCGAAGTTATCAAAAACGCACGGGAAGTGGCCGCCACCTTCAGGCATCCCGAAATCCTGGTCGAACACCTGCTCATCGCGGTCATCCGGCACGAGGGGTCGGAAGTCGAGTCGATCCTCAACCAACTGGGCAAGCCGCCGGGGCTGATCGAGTCTGCAGTTGAGGAGCACCTCAAGGAACAGGCCGGCCGCTCGGTGATGCGCGAGAAGCTCAGCATCGGACCGGCCGTGCAGGAAGTGCTGGCGCAGGCACTGGAGGAAAAGGCCAAGCTGTTCGATGCCCTGGTGGAACCGGAACACATTTTCATTGCCGTCTTTGACCCCAAGTCCGGCTTCCCGGCCTACCTCCGCGACAAGATCGGCCTCACCAAGGAAGACATCTACAAGGCTATTGCCGACATCAAGTCGGTTCAGGAGATCACAACTGCTGCACCGAGCGCCGCTGGCGCTCCCGGCGAACCGGTTACGAAAGAAGTCTCCGGCACCCTGCGTTACTGTACCGATATGACCAACCGCGCGGCTGCCGGCGAGTTTGACAACATGATAGGCCGCGAGGAAGAACTGACGCAGATGATCCAGATTCTGCTGCGGCGTCGCAAAAACAGCCCGGTCCTTACAGGCGGCGCCGGTGTCGGCAAATCGGCCATCGTCGAAGGATTCGCCAAGGCCGTTATCGACGACAAGGTACCCAAGTCCCTTGCCGGCGTCAAAGTCATGGAAGTCGATATGGGCTCCATAGTGGCAGGCGCCAAGTACAAAGGTGAGTTTGAAGAGCGGTTCAAGACACTTATCGGGGAAGTGGTCAAGTCGGCCGGTAAGATCGTTCTGTTCATCGACGAAGTCCATATGATCTGCGGCGGCCAGGGTGGCGGCGGAATGGACGCGGCCAACCTGCTCAAGCCACCGCTGGCGCGAGGCCAGATCCGGCTCATCGGCGCGACTACCGAGGAAGAATACACCAAGTATCTGGAAAAGGACAAAGCTCTCGACCGGCGCTTCGAGCGCGTCAAGGTTGCCGAGCCACCCTACGACGACGCCGTCAGGATCGTCTCGGGTGTGCTCGAAAGCTACGCCAAGCACCACGAACTGACCTACACCAAGGAGGCGGTCACAGCTTCCGTCAAATACGCTCAGCGATATCTCAGCGAGCGCAACCTTCCCGACGTGGCCCTGGACCTCATCGATGAGGCTGGATCGGAGTTCAGCGTCAAAGAGGAATTTGCCAGGGAGAAGATTCCACAACTGGCCGAACAGGTTACATCGATCGAGCAGATAATCAAGGCGTGCCAAGCGCAAAAAAAGCCGGAGAAGTGCGAAGAGTTTGAGTCCCTCAAGGAAGCGTACGACGACTTCACGCGTGACCTCGATCGTCTTCACGATTCGTGGGGTTACCGCGTCGAAGCGGCGACAGGAGCAGGGCAATGAAAATCGACAACATGAAACTGGCGGACATCATTGCTGATTTCCGGAAGCGTCAGCAGCAATTCGAGGATATTCAGAAGACGGTTGAGACGGCCGAACGGGTGATTGATGATCCTGACATAGGCGCAGTAGTCGCGCGTCGGACCGGTATTCCCCTGTCAAAGATGATGACAGCCGAGAAGGATCGACTGGTCAGAATGGAGGAGTTCCTCTCCAACCAGATCATTGGTCAGGAGGACGCCATCAAGGGGATTGCCAACGCCGTGCGCAAGGCGCGTGCAGGTCTGAAACTGCCCAATCGCCCTGTCGGTTCGTTTCTGTTCCTGGGGCCCACCGGCACCGGCAAGACCTACCTGGCCAAGCTGCTGGCGGAGTTCCTGTTTGATGACAAAAACGCCATGGTCCGGCTGGATATGTCGGAATTTATGGAGCCTCACTCGGTGGCCAAGATGATCGGCGCCCCGCCCGGATACGTGGGCTACGAAGCAGGCGGCGTGTTGACCGAGTCCGTCAAGCGCAAACCGTTCTCGATCGTGCTGTTTGACGAGGTCGAGAAAGCCCACCCCGATGTCTTTAATGTCCTCCTGCAGCTCCTGGACGACGGCCGTCTCACCGACGGTCAGAACCGCACCGTCGATTTCTCTAATTGTGTGGTCGTTCTCACATCCAACTATGCCGCCGACAAAATTCTTGACGCCGATCGCGACGGCAAAGTACTCGATATGGAGGAGGTCCGCTCCTTCCTGTTCACCAAGTTCCGCCCCGAATTCCTCAACCGGCTCACGGACATCATCATTTTTCACTCCTTCACACAGGAGCAGGTACAGAAAATCGCCGGCCTGGAGTTTAAGGGGCTGAGGGCACTGCTCGAAGATCAGAACATCCGCGCTACGCTCTCGCCTGAGGCACAGAAAAAGCTCGCCGACGACGGCTACACGATTGAACTGGGCGCGCGACCGATTCAGCGGATTATCGAGAAGGAGATCGTCAACAAGCTCTCGGTGGACATTATTACCGGCAAGGTAGCTCCCGGTGACGAGGTTCAGATCGAGGTGAAGGACGACACCTACCTTTTTACCGTAAAAGAAAAAGACTCGAACTAAAACAATCGCAAGATACGGAGGAATAGATGGCAAAGTTCATTCTCGGCGCAACTGAAAGAGTCAAGCGCGACGATTCCATTCCGGTCGAGCTTCTTCCCTCCAACAAACTGCTGTACGCAGCCCGTCTGAACGGTGAGGAAGATCCGGATGTAACGCCCACCAAGTGCCAAAATCTCAAGGAGGTCTTCGACAAATTCCGGCCCTCAGTAGAGGCCGAACTGGAGTCGGCCGAAGGCGAGCCCGTCAACGCCACCTTCGAGATAAGAAGCATGAAGGACCTGTCGTCGAAGGAGTTGATCGAAAAGAACGACTTCCTGCAGAAGACATACTACGGGAAGGAAATGATGGCCGACCTGGACAAGCAGCTAAAGAAGAACAACCCCCTAAAGAAGACCCTCGCCGACAAGGAGAAAAAGGAAGCGCTCCTGAAGGCGGCCAGCTACTATGTTGATCTGCTCAGCGAAGAATAAACGGAGAGAGGTGATTATACATGGGTGAAGAAGAAAAACAACAAGCCCAGCCGGCCGAGGCAGCGGAGGCTGCACCGGTTGTCGGTGAAAAAATATCCGATGAGGACTTCGCTTCGATCCTGAGCGATTCCTTCGGCGATTTCAAGAAGCTGGCTGGCCTCCTGCCGTCATTCAAGACGACCGACGGCGACCTGGTCCGGGGTATCGAGTGGCTTGATCCCAAGAAGGATTTCCAGCGCAAGGAATTCCTTACCAAGAAAGAGTTCGCCACTCAGCGCAAACTGCTGGGCGAACGGCTGAAGCTGTGGATGACGTACCTGTCAAAGAGCGAAAACATCGACGATGTCCGCAAGTCGCTGGGCGAGGACTCAGCCAAGCTCGAGTCCAACCTTGAGAAGAACATGAAGAAAGTCCACCGGGCCACACGTGACCTCGAAACCACGTATAGGGCTGTCGACAAGTTCTTCGCCAACGCCCAACAAGAACCGGATGAGAAGGTGAACGCCTGGTTCGCCAACATCAGCGGCGAGGAACTGACCGACCCCGATGACAAAGAGAAGTTCGAGCAGATGACCAAGGCCATCGCCGATCTCTACCGCGAGTGGAGTATCAAGGATTGTTTCTCAATGGCGGTCATTCCCGGGTACCTGGGCAGCGTGGAGAATATCGATTCTGTTGCCCGACAGCTCGGCCTGGCTAACAAGGTCCACGTCATGACCGACCTCCCCAATTTCGAGACGTTTGAAGAAGTCATGGATATGCTCGAGGACCCCAATTACGCCAACCTGTCCGGAATCGACAGCTACAAGCAGTATGTCTCGGTTTTCGCCAACTACCTGTTGGCCCGCAACTCCAATCAGTACGAGGACGATGACATGTGGATTCCACCCTCGGCATCGGTGGCGGGTATGATGTACACGGGTGATACAACCGTCGGCATGCAGCAACCTATGGCAGGCTTCAAGCACGGTAAGGTCGCCGACGCTAAGTACATCCGTTTCAAGGCCAACCAGCCGGACGCCAGCAAGATCAATGAGAAGGGTGTCAACCCGATGGTCAATTTTGAGGGCTCGGCGGTGGCCATGGGCGCCGCCACGCTGTTCACCAAGGAGACTTTCAATGTCTACTCCATCCGGCGCACCTATGACTATGTCTACAAATCCCTGCGTCACTACCTCAACAAGCAGACCTTCTCGGTCATCGACCAGAAGTTCGTCGACGCTATGCGACGGGACATTGACAAATTCATGAAAGCTATCTCGGGCGGCGACAACATCCTTCAGGATTTCCGAGTGGAGATATTCGCCGATGAGGAGATGAGAAAACGTCAGGAGATCGATATCAAGGTGGCTCTGAACCCGAAGTACCCGGCGAGAACATTCAACATCGAGTTCACCGCCTGGAACGAAGACAACCAGACCGCCGTTAAGGACAAGTAGCCCATTGCGGCCCTGACAGCAGAAAACGCAAGAACGAGGCCCCAGCATTCTGAAGCCAGAATAGAACTGATACAAGCACCAATAACGTGTAGACCAGAAGGAGAGAGTCATGGCAAGGAGACCATTTCTCGAAATCGACGGCGTGAAGTATGACAACGTGTACGAGATCTCGTACGACTTGTACACTGCGCGCGATGAAACCGGCCGGCCGTCAGATCGCGCCCACGCCGGAACGATCAAGGTAACAGTCGAGTCGGACCCCGAGGGTAATGTCGATATCGC
Source organism: Candidatus Zixiibacteriota bacterium (assembly GCA_023132995.1). Taxonomy (GTDB): domain Bacteria; phylum Zixibacteria; class MSB-5A5; order GN15; family FEB-12; genus JAJRTA01. The sequence continues at coordinate 4,726 of JAGLXI010000138.1, forward strand.
CCGCTGGGCCATGGATTCCAGCAAACCCAACTGGAAATCCGGCAAGATCACGTTCCACAATCCGGACGACGCCGTCATGAAAGAGCTGACCTGGGAAGAGGGATTCATCACCCAATTCACTGAGACAGTTCCCCATGTAAAAAACAAGCCTCAGGATCAGATTTTCATGTATTTCGAAATCTCCTGTCACAAGCTGACAGTTGCCGATGCCGAGGTCGACAACCGCTGGAGAGAATAGTAGATTGAGCGGATTGCGCCGGGCGGTCAGGATCGTCCGCCCGGCGTCCGCATACTGTTGCAATGCTTTTGACGGGGTAGTCTTGCATGGCGATTGACTGCAGAATCAGTGTCAGTGGCAAGGAGATCAAATCCGACATATCATCGGTTCAGTTGGATCAGTATGTCGATAATCACCATGTCCTGAAGCTCAGACTTCGCCGGCTCGGAGAGGTCTCGGCCGAAGAGGAGCTAGTGGATCCGTCCATATACACGGACTTCCTGGGCAAACCGATATCGCTGACCATTGAGTCGGATGATGTCTACGATGAGCCGGGACCGGTGTCGCTGGAGTTTATCGGGCTGGTGACCGAGATCAGCATTGACAACGGCGTTGATGATATCAACGTCGTATGGTTGACCGCCCACAGCCCCACCATCGCCATGGACGGAGCTAGTCGCAACAAACTGTTTCACGAACAGAGTGCGAGCGATATCATCAGCGCCGTACTCCAGAATCACTCCATCACCGTCGGCGGCGTTGAATCGACCAACGGCACTTTGGCATACTGCGTGCAGTATCGCGAGACGGACTACGAATTCGTCATGCGGTTGGCCACCTCTGCCGGTCTGTTTGCGTACTACGACGGCACGGAGTTCAAGGTCGGCAAGGCCCATGGCGCTAACACGAAACTGACTTGGCATCACGAGTTGACTGCTTTTACCATGGGCCTGGGTACCGGTACCGAGAAGTTCAGTTCCCAGGTGTTTGACTACTCCAAAAAAGAAGTCTACAGTGGAGAGACGTCAGGGTCGTTGCGTACTTCCCTGTCCGGGTTGCCAAAGGCGTCCCATGACGCGTCCAAAGTCGTGTATCCCAACGACAGTTTCGTACCAGGGCTGAAATCCGACAGCCAGGCAACACTGGACAAATCCCTTGAGACAAGGCGGGAGAGTTCGGTGGGCGGGATGATTACCTGCACCGGAAGCTCCTACCATCCGCTCGTTTCCGTCGGCCAATGCGTCAAGATAAACGGAATGGACAAACTCGACGGACTATCATGGGTCAAGTCAGTGCGCCACGTTTACGAGATGGGCGATTATCACAACAGCTTTGTCTGCACCCCGTTAGATGCCGCCTATCCCCAACGGAAGCATGGGCGCAAGCCGTTTTCCGATCTGCAGAGTGCGGTGGTCACCGACACGAACGATCCCGATAACCTGGGCCGGGTCAAAGTCAAGTTTCTGTGGAACGAGTCGGGTTCATCGGCGGCCGCCCCCGAGAAATGGCTTCGCGTGCTCACTCCTCACGCCGGTGGGGAAAAAGGCTTCTTCTGTATTCCTGAGGTCGATGACGAGGTACTGGTAAGTTACGTTCACGGCGACCCTGATCGGCCCGTGGTAATGGGCAGCCTGTACAATGGCACCGATGTTCCTCCGATCGACCATCCTGCCGGGTGGTCAGGCGCCGACAACGACCTCAAGCTCTTCCGGACAAAGAGCGGCAACGAAATCTACTTCCATGACGGCAGTGGCGCGGAAACACTGTCAATTGTCCAGAAGGACAATAAGAATATGATAACTCTGACCCTGGACGGGCCGCAGATAGCAATCGAGAGCGAGGGGGATGTCAATATCAAGGGGGCCAACATCAGCCTGGAAAGCACCAGCGGCGATATCACCCTCAAGGCCGGGGGCGCCATAAACGAAGAGAGCACCGCTGACCTCAAGCTGAAGGCCGGCGCCAATTTTACGGCGGAAGCCACAGCCAACCTGGAAGCCAAGGGAGGCGCCCAGGCCACACTCAAGGGTCCCATGACCACTGTCCAGGGCGATGCGATCCTCACCGTAAAGGGTGGCTTGGTCAAGATAAACTAAGCCGGTTAGATGGAATACCTGTCACTTCCTCTGGTCCTGCGTGAAGGATACCTTCCGAGAACTGATCTGAGGGAGTCGATTACATACTCCATTGGGCTGCTTCTGTCCACCCGCGTCGGTTCGATGCCGTTTAACCCCGAGTACGGATGTGATCTGTGGGACAAGGAGTTCTCCGACCTCTACACGTCCAACAAGGCCGACATCAGGGCCAACCTGAGAAACGCTATCGGCAAGTTTGAAAAGAGGCTGTACAACGTTTCGGTCTCTCTTATCCAATCCGGTGATCAGACCACACAGGCTCTCGGTATGGGTGTCAAAGTCACCGGCAACTATCTTGACGACAACGAGGAAATGAAATTCGAGGCCAGGTACGACCTCGGATAAGGACCCGGCGAAAAACGAGAAGCGGGAACAGGACATTGGAAAAATCACGAACTGCCGAGCAGGTTTTCCTGGACATGCACCGTGAACTGCGAGCGTGGAATCCCCAGGTTCCCGAGTCACCAGAGCGGCTTGATCCCATCCTGAGGATTCTGCTTGAGCTCTATTCCCACCAACTGGCGAGAATCGACACTCGCATGGATCGCACCTGGGAGATCGCCAGGCAATCCCTCATCAGGTCGCTGTCACCGGAGAGCAAGCGATGGCCGGTACCTGCGTTCACGGTCATGCGCTGTCGCCCCACTGACCCCGCCGTCGAGGTCGACCCCCACACGCGGTTCTATTACAAGGAAAAACGAGAGGGCGGACAGACCTTCTTCTTTTCCCCCGAAAGGAATGAGAAACTGCTGTCGGCGGAAGTGAAGCATGTCTTTCTGAAACTCGGCGATTCAATAATAGACCTCTCCCCCGTAGCTGAAGACAGAAAGAACTCCTCGCGGAGGACGGGGATGATTCCTCCCTCCGGTGACAACGACCAGGTGTTCGTGGCCATAGACTATAATGCGCCTCCCATGGGTTTTGACGGCGCCATGCTGTTTATGACCGGAGCACAGGCGGCGCTCCGTCAACTGCGATGGGCCTACTGGTATCCCGGAAATCAATTCGGAGCCTTCTATGAGGATTCTGGATTCTGCCCCGGTTTGGCAGGAGACCTCGACGACATATTCGCCACCGCCGACCAGCCCCGTGACTGGGGTTGCCTTCGCTCTACCGCCGACATTCTCAAGCCGCTCGAGAACAGCCTCGTGGTGATTCCCGAGCAGTTTGCCTCCACCTGGGAACCTGGCCCCGTCAGTGAGGACCTGGTGGGACTGATGAGCCGCAGCCATATTGACCCGGCCGCAACTCGCGACAAACGCTACTGGTTGAGAGCCGACCTGCCCCCCGACGGGGACAGGAGCGCCTTCCTGTCATCGGTGGGGTTGTACTTTGACGCCCTGGTGGCCTTCAACAAGAACGAGCTGACGCTTTTCAAACATACCGGCGGCAATCGCCTGGTCGAGATAGAGTTGCCGGAGAACATTTCCACCATCCTGGAGGTCGGCAGTGTCGTCGATTCAAACGGCCAGGATTACCTGCCCGTCCATCGGATTCTGGAGAGCAAGTCGCGGAAGTGCTATTCGCTCGAAGAACGCGATGACAGACTGGTTCTATGGTTCGACTTCTCGGGGACGATAGACAAACCGCCCGATTCCATAACGGTCAGCTACTCGGTAACATCGGGCGTGAGCGCCAACGGAATTGCAATTGGCAGGATCACTGAACTCTACGAGAGCCATCCCGGCATCGAAGCAGTTGAGAACATTGTCCCCACTATGGGGGCTATTCCCGCCAGGACTCTTGAGCAAGTCGTGACCGAGGCGTCCGCGCGCCTGCGCAACCGCGACCGCGCCCTGAGCTTCAAAGAGATCGCCAACTGGGCGCGTGCTTTCGATCCCAGGATTACTCATGCAGAATGCGAGAACAGCGTCGAGCGGGCCCGTCGGGGAGTGAGACGATGTGTCCTCGTTCGTGCCACCGTTGACCGGAGCAAATTCCTCGCTGAGGATGAAACCTCACTTCTGAAGATAAGACTGAAGAACTTCCTCAGTTCACGTTCTCCGGTAAACACGCGTTTCAGAATCGAGATCGCGGCGAAATGAGTAAGACTACACCGAGGCTCATGCCGGATTTGTGCAACCGGCGCTTCCCCCATCACTACGTTACCGCCCTCAACCTCCTGATCAGAGCCGGTGTCGACATCAACGCTGTAGATATCCTGGCCGTGGGTGAGTATGCCAACTACCGGGGCGAGATACAGTCCCAAGAGCCGGCTCCGGGCACACCCCTTGATGAGGACACCCGCATTGTCCTCAGCGTCGGTTTCCCAAGCGCCGTGGACCAGATGCCGTATCAGTTCTTCTATGGCATTGCGGGGATCACTTCCCGGACGGGAGAGTGGGAAGACAAGGCCCGCGCCCTGATGGCGCCTTTTGATTCGTCGGTCGTGCGGTTCTTCTCGCGCGCCGTCAACGACAATCTGAAGTACTCCCTGGGCCTGGCCGACATCGACTACCTGCGCCGGTACCTGGAGCTGTTTGACTTCACGATGTGGGAGGACTCTCCCGACCACGACGAGGCCCTTTTATGGGCGGCAATCTTTCCCACATTCCAGCATTGGGCGGGCAACGCGCGCTTGGTGGCCGAAGTTCTGGAGAGTCTTTTCGGGTACAGCTTCCGCGTTGTCGAGAACGTCCCCCTGGAGTATGCTATTCCCGAGGATATTCGCTCGCGATTGCGTTCTCGATACAGTCGCCTGGGAGAGGATATGATCTTAGGGCGGTCATTCCGGGAGTGCGATTCAGCCTGCGAGGTGCAGGTCTCAGGCGTTGATCCCCATGACGTGGCCGACCTTCTGCCGGGAAAGAGCCGGCGACGCAAGTTAGAGTGGGTCATCAGCGAATGTATGCCAAACGACCTTGTCTGCAAGATACGGATTGCCGCAAAAGAGGGCCGCTTTGTCTTAGGGGACAAACAACTCGCAGGGCATTTGGGATACTCCGCATACCTGCAATCGGGCTTTTAGTTGTGAACATTTCAAATAACCTTGACATGTGAGTTTTGGAACTGTAGATTCTCCCCGGAAGCATAGAGGCAAGACAATGAGCGACTTGAACTTATATTCCGTAAATTGGCAGGACGGGATGCTCGTCACCCAGCAGCATCTCAGGGATCAGGAGAAATACCTTGAGAATCTCGCGCGGTGGTATGCTCTCGACGTTGGCGACCGCTTCGGACTGGTTCGCAAGTCCTTGTCCGGAAAGACGGCCCTGAGCATGAACGCCTCGGTAAGCTCCAACCGTTTGCGTGTCGAGCTTACCCGATGCCAGGCGGTGACACCCGACGGTAGTATCATTGAGATCAACGAATCCAACCAGAGCGCTGTTAAGGCTGAAATGGGAGTCGAGAAGAATGTTGTGCCGGTCTACGTGGGGATCGGTACGGGAGCCAGGAAGGAAGTGGGTGATCCCGACCCGCACGAAGACCTGCCTCGCGTACCCTACCTGGTGGGGCCGTTCATGTTGACTCTCGGACAGCCGCCGAACCTCCCCGAGGGCCGGTTCCTGCAGGTTGCCGAACTGACTATCGACGGCAATGACGTCACCCCGTCAGAGACCTACTACCCTCCCTGCCTGGCGTTGTCTGCCGACGAGCGTCTCACCAAGAAGACGATTGAGTTCCACACGCGGCTGGAGAATCTGCTGTCACTGTCATCGCGGGCTTATGCCGCTATTACGGCCGGGGGAGTGCTGTCCGGCGAGAGTTCTGATCTGCAGCGGGCATTCCGAGAGACCATTTACCAATTTGCCATTCATATGTCCGCCTCCCTGGATGATTTCATCGTCGGCAAGAACGCATCCCACCCCGTTTATCTTGTCGTCTTCTTCAAGAGGCTGGCCAGAGTGTTCACCACCCTTCTCAATCTGCAGCCGGGCTTGAAAGATTGGCTCAACGAGCGATACTTCGTAAAGGAAATAAGTTCCGATATCGGACGGTTCACGTCCATGGTGGAGGCTTTCCTGCTGACACCCTATGACCACTGTGGTCTTGGGGCTCATATCAGCGCTATTGACGAGGTTCTGGGCCAGGTGCGAGGAGTCCTCGGCTTCCTCGCTCAGGTCAAAAAGGACCAGTTAGCGTCGCAGGCGGTGGCCACCGACACCTTGATGTACCGTGGCATGACTCTCCGGCTGGTTGAGTACAGCGCCAGCCGCCTGGAGCAGGTGGGGGAACTCAGTTATCTTCAGATCGACATTCCCGAACCGCGTGCGATTGGTGATACCGTTGTGCTGATCACAAAAGATCTTTTCAGCAGCGCCGAGTGGGCCGCTATGCAGGTCAGGCTGGGCCTCAACGAGGCGCGGGGACTGGGCGAAACCGATCCGGTGGAAATAGACACGGTGACTTATGGAAACAAGGTGGCGCTGCATCCGCAGGATATGCTCAGTACCTCCGCGGTACGGCAGATGACACTCATTTTCCGCGGCGGAGGTGATCCGGCGAAGTTCTCCGGCCTGGGGAAAATGGACCTGATTATGTATGCACTGTAAGTGAGTCAAAACAATGACCGATGATGTAGCCGTCAAATCCTACGTCGACGACCTGTTCCGGTACCTGGACACCTACGAGAACCAGTACGCGCAGTTTTCGTCGGAGGCGTTCCTCCAGACATACAACGGCATCTGCGCCGTGTTTCAGGCCCTGCGCCAGCAGCGTGACCAGGCGATAGTGGTTGACCGGTATTTCCTTGACAAGATCAAGCAGGCGCCACTGACGAGTTCCGACCTGCGCCAGATCACTATCCAGGTACTGATCACCTATTTCGAATCCGAGGCCGACATTGACGGCCAGTCCAACAGGGCTTACACCTACTGCCGGGGCCTTCGCGCCGTTAAGCAGGATGTTCCATTCTTTGAAAACCATCTCCTGCCACTGCTCTTTGTGAGCGGCAGTCTGAACAACAACTTCGCTCTCAACTCTTTCTTTCTGCGCGAGATCGCCCGTTATTTCAACACCTTCGGCAAACCGCTCCAGACCGGTCTGAGTCCGGAGGCCTTTGCTGCCCTGAGCGATCCCCTCAAGTTCCTGGAATTGATGCGGCGACGGTTGCAGTTGGGTGGTGACCTGCTACAGGATCGCGCTTCACTCGAGTTTCACCTGCAGCGAATCGACGGCTTCACCAAACTCAGTCAACAGAACGCCCTGGCCCAGAGATACCTCAAAGAATGGAGCTACCTGTCTGAGAGCAATTTCTGGTCACGGGTGAAGTCCTTTTTAGGTGAATTGGGCAGCAAGATCAAGGGTGCCTTTTCCAGTTCGAAATACTTTCGGCTGGTAATGACTCAGCGCAACGCCGCCTTCTTGTATTACGGATTCGTGATTTGTCTGTTTATTTTCCTGGCTATTTATGTGCCTCTCAAATGGAGCGCGTACAGCAACGACCAGTACCAGCAACTCGAGGAACGAATGGAACGGGTGCGTGATGGCAGGTAGGAACCGGCTAACAGCCAGGATGTGAGAACGTTGTGAAATTCGGCAAGATATTCAAGGTATTCAAGAAGGGCTCCAAGCTGGCCGGCAAAGGCAAGGGAAAGGCGGGCGCTGAATTCGAATGGCCGCCCGGCCTGCGCATTGGCGTCTTCGGACACGCTAACTCCGGCAAGACGGTCACTTTCACGGTCCTCAACGAAGAATGTAAGGTTTCCCGGGACCTCCAGGTGTCCGTCACGGACAACCCCACCGCCGCAGAGTTTCTGAGAAACTACCGGGCCATCTGGGGCCTGGGCAGCTCCACCGACGTCGGTACCGTCGTGGACCTTCGTGAGGACAGAAAGTTCCCCGATCCCACACAGGGCGACAAGATTCTCAGCTTCAAGGCCATTGTCGACCGAAAGCAGAAGATATCGGTGGTCACCTATGACTACGATGGTAAAGCGATCGCCATATCGCAGAAACATGATCTTGCCGACAAAGTCCTGAACTTCATGGAGGGAAGCCACGGGCTCCTGTTTTTCTTCGACCCCAAGGCACTGGGCGCAGAGATTCAATGCCAGGCGCACATAGCTTCGTTCGTGCACATGCTGGAGCAGCTGGCTCCCCTCGGCCGGCGAGTGCCGATCCCGATCGCTATGGTGATCAGCAAGGCCGACATCCTTCCCGGGTTTTCAGAAGACCGCGTTGTTCTGATCAGTTCCGAAAACGAACATTTCCTTGCCGAGGATTTCGAGTCGTTTCTTGAAAAAGTCCTGACGAGCAACAAGATAACGTCCGACTCCGCCTGGGCGGGAACCGTCAGAGACACTCTGGTCAAGCTCAAGGAGTTCCTGAAAGTCGTCGTCGGGCGCACGCTTGATTTCCAGATCTTCTTCACGTCAAACACGGGCCAGACGCCGGAGAAGATCGGTACCGAGGTCGGCCGATCAGTGTACGCCCCCCCATCCAAGATGACGCCGGTGGGCGTCAAGGCGCCTTTCTACTGGCTGCTGAAATCAGTTATCAGGAACCGGAGGATTTCGGTGCTCAGAACGGTGGCCAGGTACGTGACGATTCTGAGCATCATCTGGGTCGGCGTCTATTCGCTGCCCCATCTGTACCATTTCAACTGGATGCTGCAACGTCGCACGATCAGCGTCGAGGACAACATCCTCGCCCAATACGGCGGCAACCGCCTCAACATCTCCAATGACGAGAGAAGGGACATCCTCAGGGCTTATGATAGGTATGAACGCTCGTGGCTGGCGCGGTGGATATTCCCCCAGTTCCAGATTCCGGCCGGTCGCATCCGCGAGTATTACAAGACTTCCGATATGAATGTCGCCATTGTTGAACTCGACAAACATATCGGCCGGATGGCCACACTGGTGGCCGATGAATCTCTCTGGCCCGATCCCGATCCCGCCGGAGACAGCCTCATTCTCAATACGACCACAGTGGACCTGCTGCTCCAGATAGAGCGCTTTCACCAGGGTGACGAACAGTCTATCCTGTTCAAGCGGAGCAGTCGCGCCCTCGTCCTGTGGGATTTGTTCAAAGCGTGCGTTCTCAACCGGACGGATTCGGCATCCTGGGCGAAGACTGTTGATAAGGTCGAATTAGATCAGAAACTTGCCGGCGACGAATTGTCCAGGCAGGAGAAAGACCTGGGCGCAGCGCTGCTTGCTGCCGCTGCGGCCCGTGACCAGACGCAGGTCGAGCGTATAACGGTTGTCAAGGCCGGTAGCGAGTTCGATGACCTGGTGGCCGAAATCGGCCGCA
>JAGLXI010000139.1 GCA_023132995.1 Candidatus Zixiibacteriota bacterium
CGATCCTGCCGTCACCGGCAGTGGCGGGTACCCGGCTCGCGGGGTCAGGAGGGCGCCGTTGATGCGATCGAGTTGGCGATGTATGGCGGTCGACTCGAAGACACAACCCGTCAGCACAGTTTTTTGTTGCTCGTGGTATCTGAGGCAGCTCCGAGGTCGTACGGTGACACTCGAAGTCAGCCACAGAGTCCTCAGAAACCGCTTGCCTTCCTGCTGCATTTCTGCGTTGAATACCGGTATTACTGAAAACGTGCCGGCAAGCAACACCAATCCGGAGGAAGGTCGCGATGAGTTCCATGTCCAAATCAACGTTTTGCAGGCTGTTGGTCGCCCTTCTGGTCGGGAGTCTTCTTCTCGCATCGGGGGCGTCGGGGCGTAACCGGGAGGATGTCACGGGTGTCTGGGAAGGGGCGATCTCACTCCCCGGTACGGAACTGACCATCACGGTTGAGTTTGCCTGGGATGACGATGAGGTCCTGACGGGCAAGGTGGATATCCCGATGCAGGGCGCCGAGGACCTGCCGCTGGCCAATATCGAACGTGTCGGGGACAAGCTGACGTTCGACTTGCCGGGTGTTCCCGGCGAACCGAAATTCGATGGTACCCTCTCTGACGACGGTCAGACATTGTCCGGTGATTTCACCCAGGGGGGAGCCGCTTTTCCGTTCACGCTCAGGAAAAAAGACGTTGCCGAAATGGAAAAGGAAGCCCGGCAACTCAAAAAGACCCTGTCGGAACTGGAAGCATTCATCGATACGACAATGGTCACGTGGCAAGTGCCCGGGCTTGCGATAGCGATTGTCAACGGCGGCGAGGTGATAATGTCGCGCGGTTTCGGGCTGCGCAATATCGACGACTCCCTGCCGGTCACCGAGAACACGCTCTTTGCCATCGGCTCATCCACGAAAGCCTTTACTACTATGGCAATGGGGATGTTAGTGTACGACGGACTTCTGGACTGGGACGAGCCGGTCAGGACTTATCTCCCGACCTTCAGGCTCTATGATGACTTCGCCTCGGAGCGCATGACGCCGCGCGACCTGGTCACTCATCGCTCCGGGCTGCCGCGCCACGATTTCATGTGGTATGGTTCGTCGCGTACCCGTCAGGAGCTGTTCGATCGTCTGCGATACCTGGAGCCCAACGAGGGCTTCCGTGCCAAGTTCCAGTATCAGAACCTGATGTTCATGACAGCCGGGTACCTGGTCGGGCAACTGGCGGGTTCCACCTGGGAGGATGTCGTCCGCACCCGGATTTTCGAACCGTTGCACATGAACAACAGCAACTTCTCGGTTGACGAGTCTCAACGGTCGACCGATTTCTCCCTGCCCTACCGCAGGGATGACGAGCAGGTTGCTCTAATGCCGTTTCGCAACATCACCACTATGGGCCCGGCCGGATCGATCAACTCGTGCGCCGCCGACATGGCCAACTGGGTGCGACTTCATATTGAAGGCGGCAAAGTGGGGCAGGTGCAATTGGTTTCGGAAGCGGCCATAACCGAGATGCATACGCCCCAGATGGTCATCAGCACGCCGGAGGAGTTCACCGAGCGACTTCACACCAGCTACGGCTTAGGTTGGTTTGTAGAATGCTACCGCGGGCACGAGCGGATTCACCATGGCGGGAATATCGATGGCTTCTCGGCTCTTGTGTCGCTGCTACCCCGCGACAAGTTGGGCATAGTCGTGCTGACCAATCTCAATGGTACGCCCTTGCCCGAAATAGTCAGCCTTTATGCCACGGATCTGCTTCTGGGCTTGGAGCCGGTAGATTTCAATGGCCGAGCCAGGGTGCGGTTCGAGGCGGCCCGGAAAGCGCGGGGTAAACAGGACAAAACGAAAGAAGCTCGCTGCAAGGACACCAAACCGGCCCACAAGCTGGAGGAATATGTCGGTGAGTATGAGCATCCTGCCTACGGCGTGATAAAGATTGACCGCGTCGGCAAGAAACTCAGGATAAAATACAACTTCCTCGACAGCGAGCTCGAGCACTGGCACTACGAGGTGTTTCAAGCCACGGTCGAGGAGATGGGTGACGAGAAAGTCAAGTTTCAGTTTCTCACCAACACCAGAGGCGACGTTGACCGCATCTCCACGCTGCTCGAGGTGTCGATCGATGAGATCGTCTTCGAACGCAGAGCGTCGGCGGCGATGTCGTCCCCGGAGTTTCTGGCTAAGTTTGTAGGCGAATATGAAATGGCCGGCCAGGTGATCCGCTTTGAGATCAAAGGAGACAGCACCCTGGTGGCGGTCGTCCCCGGTCAGCCGATCTACGATCTGGAGCCTTATCGGGGCACCGAGTACAATCTCAAGGGCCTTTCCGGGTTCAGTGTCGAGTTTGTGATCGACGACAAGGAAGGGGTAATCGAGGCAAACTTCAAACAACCCAACGGCGTCTTCACGGCCGTGAAGATCAAGTAATTGCCACAGCCGTGTGAGACCTGACTAAGGCGATGTCTGTTCGCCTGCTCGCTACCACTCCACTTCGAACAGGAGGAGGGAGTAGATAAACCCCGGGTGGAACTCACCGTTGTAGAAGTAGTGATCGCGCAGGGTGGCATCCTTCTTGAACCGCAACGACTCCAACAGCGCCGCCGCGGCCGTGTTGAACCCGGCCGTCATGGCGTAGACCTTGTTCAGTCCGCGATACTTGAACAGGTATCGGCAGAGAACCTTCAGAGCGTCGGAGCCATAGCCTTTCCTGTGTTCGTCGGGGTCGATCAACAGGCCGAGTTCAGCCGACCGGTTGAGTTGGTTGAGATCGAAAAAGCGAACCATGCCGACCGGCATCTTGTCCTTCTTCCTGACTACGGCGAACCCCTGCTTGTCGGGGGATCTCTTTGCCTCTTTGAAAAGTTGCGCTTCCTCTGAGGCTGTCCTGATAATCCTGGGGTGGGAACTCATCGACTGCGGTTCACTCTGAACCGACCAGTAGTGCATGTTGACGATATCTTCGGCCGTAACCGGACGAAGATAGACTTTGTCCCCCACCAGCGAGGGTTGCGCGGGTAATGGTGTTTTCTTCTCAGCCATAGTACGTTCACCCTGTTTGCGCCCTGAATCGGACGCTGTATTTCCGTTGAGCCGGTCACAAGATTGGGCTGACTTGAGCTGAGATCAACAAATAACTGGCGAGTCCTCTTGCATCCCGTATTGACTCTCACCGCCGTTGTCTCTACCTTACGGTATGCGAAACGCGGTGCTGCTGTTGATCGGGGTCATACTTCTCTATTTGATCCCATCACTCATCCTGGATGCAGTCTACGGGCCTTCGTACGGCTTTCTTGCGGGCGAAGACTGCTGGGAGCCGGACGGCAAGGGTGGCTGGACAGAGCACGGGCAGCCGACTAAGTCGCCCCCTGATGAGCCGAGTGTAATCGTGCCCCTGTCGCTTTACTATATTCCGATTCTCCTTCCGGGAGTGCTTCTGATCTTGTTCATGTTCACGCCGCTGTCTCGATACGTGGACAGACAGCCCAGAGAGTCAGGGAAGCTCTCCGAGGGGAGCGAACAGGAATCATCGGGCGACCCTCAAGCCGGGTAGAAGCAGGCTCGATATGCCCCCGGCCCAGATACTGCAGATACCGAACTTAGTGAGCCTGGCTCGGATTCTGCTGACGCCGTTCGTGGGCTATTTTCTGTGGAGGGGGGACAATCAATCGACATTGATTTGCGCTGGCCTTCTGGTCGTGGCGGCGATCACCGACTTCCTGGACGGATACTTAGCTCGACGACTGGGACAGGTTACCCGGTTGGGAATAGCGCTGGACCCCATCTGTGACAAGATTTTTGCCGGGGTGCTGGTGGTGATGCTGGTTCTGTTCCGGGGCTTTCCGGTTTGGCTGGCGGCGGCAATCGTCGGTCGCGATCTGGTGATTGTAGGTGCCGGACTCTATTTGATGCGCGGGCGGGATATCGACATGCCGTCCAACCTCATCGGCAAGTACACCTTTGGTGCTATCGCCGTTTTGCTCGGAAGTTACGTGATCCGGTTCGATTTCGGAATCACGCTGTGGACCTGGATCACTGTCGCTTTCCTGATTGCCTCATGCGTTGGCTATGGACGGGTCTTTGTCATCATAAGACGAGGTCTCACACCCCGCCCATTCGCCGATCGGTCGTGGTTCAGGGCGCTCCGAATCGCAGCTATCGTCGTGGTGGCGGTAGTGTATTTTCATCGGCTGTATCTCTTTCTTACGGGATAGCCGATCTATGCTCCACGTTGATATCTCGTATTGACCACCGAGGATGTCAGATTGATGCCCCGTCGCCCTACCTGCCGGAGCCGATGTACTCACCGATGTGCTGAAAGAACAGCTCGCTCAGATCGCGTTTTTCGTCATGCACCGACCAGCCGATCTCGCGCGATAGCCGTGCCAGGTTTCGGTAGTAGCCGTAGCGGCTTCGCACTGAGGTCAGCTTTGCTTCGAGAATGTTCTCCTGGGCCTCAAGCATTTCGAGCAGAGTGGCTTTTCCGGCTTCGTAATCGGCGGCAACCAGTCCGAGATTCTCCTGTGCCAGGCTCTCCGCCAGAACGTACCGGCGCACGTTGCCGGCATGGGCTGTAAGCTGGTGCAATTTGCCGAGCACTTCGCTCATGACCCCGAGAACGGCGTCATCGCGCAGGTACTCGGTTTCGCTCAGCCGGGCGTTCAACCGGCCGCGCTCACGTATGCGATCAGCGCCCAGGAAAATGGGAAGGCTCACCGTGGCGCCAAGTGACCAGCCGCCGGCGCCGTCAGGTAACTCCGGAGGCCGGTTGCTCAAATTGTCGAACCTGTCAAGTGTGGCCCGAAATCCGACAGTGGGGAAGTAGCGCGCTTTGTTTCCCGCCAACCGGCTCTTTTGAAGCTCGATCCTCGCTTTCTGATAGCGCACCGATCGGTTGCGCGTCACCGCCTCCTCCACGAGGTGATCGCCTGCTTTTCGCAGGATTCCCAGGTCATCCAGAAGCGGCAAAAGGCGGTAGTAGTCCCGGGCGAAACTCTCCTCCGTGAAGCGGCTGCTATCGAGCACCAGCGGGTTGTGTCCGGGAAGGTTAAGCAGTGAGTTCAGCAATATGCGGGCCACCTCCCGGTTGCCGGAAGTCGTAACCGTCTCGGCGGTCGCCCAGCGTCGTTCCTGCTCCCACCGCACGACGTCAGCCTGCGGCCCGTTCTCAGTTTCAAGACGGGCGAAGGCCAACTCGTAGTAGCGGTCGATGTGGTTCCGGTTTGCCAGTTGCAGGGCCAGGGAATTCTCCGTCTCAAGAAGATTGAGGAAGGCAACGGTCACGGCCAGTTCCAAGTCGAGTTGGGATTGCTCCAAGCTGAGCTCTTGCAGTCGCTGTCCGCGAGTGGCCGTTTCTATTGAGCGGATGGCCTCCAGCGAAAAGATAGTCTGCTCCAGCGTCAACCTCCCGGTGTACCTGGCCGCCTGGTTGCTTTCTTCCACAACAGTGGCGAAATTGTCATCGAAGTTGGCCACCGTGTACTCGCCTGTGACCTCCGGCAGATATGCGCCATAGGCCTGCCTGGCCGCCTGGGCCGCTTCCTCTAAGGCATCATATCGTGAAAGATGACCGGGGTTCCGGTCGAGTGCCTGTTGGATTGCAGTGCGAATCGTAAGCACCGGCGCGTCCTCCGGCGGCGGCGCCGGGACCACCTGGGTTTCGCGCAGAATCTCCTCGTTCAGGGGGAGGCGGCATCGGTCGGCCGTCTCCCTGCCAAGAGTAAGTCCGCCCGGGGTATCGAAATCCACCGGTAGCTCGGCCTGGATCTCTCCCTTCAGAATACGCACCGTTTTGGCGGCGCTGAACCGCGCCTCGGCCACAACTGTGTAACCGGCGTTACTGGCGAATGCTCCCCGATCAACCAGGAACCGACCCTCCCAGACAAAGGCCGGAATGCGGTCCCGCTTGACCATCGCCAGAAACTCCCTGGTCTTTATGGCGTCCATGTCCCAAAGAGGAAAGAGATACAGGGCGTCAATGTTCTTGTCGAGACTGTGGTAGGCCTTGAAGTAGGCAAAGGTGCCGTACTTGTTATACCCTTCAGCGCTGACCACCTCGAAGCCAAGCTTTCTCCCTAACTCGGAAACCTGGGCAAGGAGGCTGTCGCGTTCAATGCCGGTCGGGAAGTACAGCACGCCCAGCCGTTTCACATCGACAAGCTGGGTGAGCGCGACCAGATCGCGCTCCAGTTTGTGCGGCCGGCGGTGCACGGTCAGGTTGGGGACGACCGGGCGGCCGGCTTCGTCCAGAAGACCCTCGAGCTTCGGATCTACGCGGTTCATCGTGACGATCGGCTTTTTGAATCCTGCGGCCAACAGGTCCTCGACTACCCAGGGACCCGTTGCCACCACCAGATCAAGCTCTTCTGTGGAGGCGAGCCGGGCCGCCATCGCGCGGCAGGTGTCTCGCTTCCAGCCGGCGGATTTGTACCCCCTGGGAATCGTCGTCAGTTCGATATCATCGGGCAGCATCTGCCGCAACTGCCTGAGGTACTCATCCGTGAGCGCATTGTGCCCCAGGCTCTCGCCGCCTTCAAAAAAAGCGATCCGTACCTGCTGTTGTTCCTGTCCGCAGGGAGCGGCGCAGGGAAGAATGACCAGCAGGATCAAACCGGCCATCAACAACGCTCTTTTAGCTTTCGGCATTTTCTCCCGTTCTGTGTGAAAACGTATCACACAGGGGAAAATAGGAAATTCGCGGGACTTGTTAAAGGATATTCTGAAAAGACCAACAAAAACCGCCGGGCTAGGTTACGCCGTCGACGGCTGCCGCTCCGCCGCGAAGCTCCGCACCATCTCCGAGAGGGTGTTGGCGCGGTAAGGCTTCTGCAGGAATCTCAGATGCTCGGTGAGGTCGTCGGGAAGATCATTCTGATCGGATATCTGGCCGGAAGAGATTATGCAGGGCATCATGGGAGAAATCTCTCTGATCCGGCGCAGTGTCTCGATGCCCGACATCCCTTGCATGTTGACATCGACCAGAACCAACCCGAGCGATTCATGTTCGCGGGATACAATCGCCAGGCCTCCCTGGCCTGAATCAGCGAGCAGAACTTCGTGCCCGTCGCGCTGCAGTATCTTGCACGCCAGATTCCGTATCATCTCCTCATCATCGATAACAAGGATTTTCATGTTCGTTCTCTTTTGCTCTACACTGTCGGCGTACTGCGTCGCCGTATGACAACATGCTTTCCGCGCTGAGAAAACACTACACTGTATTATTATGTACGTCGGAACCGGAAGCGATTTACATGACCCCTGCAGGCCGAATTGCCGGGCGGGATCTGCCGCCATCAACCCGTAATCCGAGCCTGCCAAAGGCGCCTTTTGAAGCAGGCCGGAGCTTTGCGGGTTCTGGATACCGCCCTCACCGACCTGTGGGTAGCTCGTATCACAGACTCCTGAAAAACTGGTTGACATGGACATAGCGGTGTATATTTATATTGACGACTCAAAAGTTGTAGGGTAGACTGAGATGACTCTCATTGGCCCCAGGCAGAAGCAAAGGCCGAGTAAAGACTTAAGGCAGATCGGCCTGTTGACTGCGGTGCCAATGATGCTCTTGGTAGCGCCCCTGATCGGGTATTTCGCGGGTGATTGGGCCGACAAGCACTTTGGGACCGAGCCCTACTTGTCAGTTTTTGGAGTGATTCTGGGTCTGGTCTCGGCCGGGATTGAGACATATAACTTGATAAAGAAGGCCTCGGCCGCTGAGAAAGACAAGGATAGTGAGAAACAGTCTGGGACTTGATTTTCTAAACCGCACGCTGAAGACAACCGGCCTGCTGCTTCTGATCTTCCTGCCTTTCGGGATCTACTATCTGGGAGTTTACCCTGCTTTGGCGGTGTTTTCGGGAGGTGTCTGGGGAATCGTCAATTTCATCTTTCTTGCCGCGCTTATCCGGGTCGCCTTTCGCCCTGAAGGTGTTGACCGCCGCCGCCTGCTGGGGCTGGCCCTGGTCAAGTTCCCGATGCTCTATGGCGCCGCCTACTGCCTGCTGACCATTCCTGAGTTCACTCCCCCGCAGTTTCTTATTGGTTTCTCGGTTGCCCTGGCGGTGATGGTATTGAAGGTTTTCGGGCGCCTGCTTCTGGGCCTGCACGATGAAAACCCGGAGCCCAAACGTCTTGAGAGGGCTCTCTGATGCTGGCGGGGCTTCATTATATGTCTGCCCTGGCCGTGGCGCATTTCCCGCCACTGTTTCTGGTAGCCGCCGCAGGCGGCAACGGCGATCATGGCGGCACACCCCACCTGCCCAGTCTCGTCTGGATCCTGCACGAAATGGGGATTCTGCCGGAGGGAGCCTACCAGTGGGCCACACTGTGGGTGGACATCGTCTTTGCGCTGTTGATAGCGGTGTTATTTACAATCGTCGTGACGCGGGTTTACAGGAAACGTCAACTCATTCCGGGGCCGCTTCAGAACTTCATCGAGATGCTGGTCGAAGGAATGTACAACTTCCTATACACTATCCTGGGCAAGGACGCCCGGAAGTACACACCCTTTTTGGGGACGCTGTTTTTCTACATCCTGGCCATGAACTGGATCGGCCTTATTCCGGGCGGACACTCACCGTCTACCAGTCTGAACATCACCGCCTCGCTGGCCATCATGGTTTTCCTGTATGCGCAGTATACGGGTATCCGGCGGCTTGGGATCCTGGGTTACATTGACCATATGGCCGGGGAACCGCGTGGTGTCATCACCTGGTGCATGGTGCCGCTTTTGTTCCCTTTGCACATCATCGGCGAGGCGGCCAAGCCGTTCAGTTTATCTTTACGACTGTTTGGAAATATCACCGGCGAGGATGTCCTGATAGCCGTTTTTGTCGGCTTGGGGATTGCCTGTCTGTCGTTTATGAACTCGCCTGTCGGTCTGCCGCTGCATCTGCCCTTCATTTTTCTGGGCATGCTTCTGTCGACCATACAGGCGCTGGTCTTTACGCTTTTGTCCACTATCTATATCCTGATGATGCTCCCGCATGAGGAACATGATCACTGAGAACATGAGAAGAAACAAAAGTCAGCAATATCACTGAGGTACTTGTAGGAGGACACAATGGAGTATCAGACGATGTTAGCCTGGGCGGCCCCGATAGCAGTTGGCCTGGCCGCGATTGGCTCGGGCCTCGGCATCGGCCGTGCCGTAGGCTCCGCGATGGAAGCCATCGGTCGGCAGCCGGAAGCGGCGGCCAAGATTCAGACGGCAATGATCATCGGCGCCGCCTTTATTGAGGCGCTCACGATCTACGTCTTCATCGTCTTCATTATGCTCAATGGAAAGATCGGCGCGCACTAAGGAAGACCGCTTCAGTTACCGTCTTCACCTTTGAGTAATGCCGGTTAGAACCAGGAGATATAATGGAACTACAGTGGCAGCAATTATTGACCCACGCCCTCGGCTTTCTGATCGTTCTGTGGATTCTCAAGAAGTTCGCCTGGGGTCCGCTGCTGGCCCTGATGGAAGAGCGGCGAACCAAGATCGCCGATGAGTTCAAGGGCATTGAGGACGAGAAAGCGAACGTGGCCGGGCTTACCGCCGAGTATGAAGGTAAGTTGAAGAATATCGACGTCGAGCGTCGCGCCCGGCTGGTCGAGGCGGTCGATGAAGGCAAGAAGATCGCCGAGGAAATCAAGGCTGCCGCCCGCGAGGAAATCAAGTACTTGGGCGAAAAAGCCGAGGACGAACTTGCGCGCGATGTTGCCAAAGCCAAAGTTCAACTCAAAAACGACATGGTGGCGATGACCATCGTGGCCACTGAAAAGATCATCAGGGAGAAACTTGATGATCAGAAGCATCGGGAATTGATCGGCAGTTTTATCGAAAACGTAGAGAAGGCTTAGGCCGCAGATGTTAGCTCCGGAAGTCGCCAAGAAGTACGCCGGCGGGTTGTTCCTGTCCGTGAAAGGCAAGGGTCTGGTCAACACCGCCTACGATCAGCTTGTAGACCTCAGGACCTTTCTCGAGAGCGACACGGCCCTGCTCGATTTCCTGGTCGCTCCCCACGTGCTGGAGGAACACAAGCTAGCACTGGTGGAGGATGTTTTTTCCTCTCGCCTGGAACGGCTTTTCGTGGAACTGCTGCTTGTCCTGGTGAAGAAACACCGTATCGGCTTTCTTCACGGGATTATTGATGAGTTTGTCCGATACGTGGAAGCCGAGAAAGGTATCGGCCGTGTCACCGTCATCAGCGCCTTAGCGCTCAGTGACGCGGAAAGAAACAGCCTGATTGCACGGATGGCCGCAAGAACCGGCTTGAAAATTGAACTGGAAGAGAAAGTTGATCCCGGCCTGATTGGAGGTATGATCGTTATCACGCATGATGAGATCATTGATGGTTCCATAAGGCGGGAGTTGGACCTGTTGAAAATACAATTGACTAAGGTGCGGGTGCACTGAGACCGGACGACGTCGCTCGACAATGATTCCAGCCGGCGGCCGGCGCGATGGATCGGAATCAGCTTGAGGGTTCCCGGCAAGCCGGGTCACGGCGATCTCCAAATACCGGTCCGAGCAGATGACACCCGGCGAGGTTTGGTGAAAAAGAACAGTACTACAGATACAGGAGTTCGATGATGGGTCTCAACCCGGAAGAAGTCTCATCGGTTATCAAGAAAGAGCTGG
>JAGLXI010000014.1 GCA_023132995.1 Candidatus Zixiibacteriota bacterium
GAGGCGGTATCGCCATCGTCGAAACAATACCCGTTGCCACCACCTGCGATGAGCCGACCTGCTTCGCTGCCTGCGGGGACGGCTGCCAGAATCGGACGACCGGATGCCAGCTGGTCATACAGCCGTCCCGGCAGAACACCTTGCGCCGAGGGCGACAGTCCAACATAAAGCAAGCTGGCTTGTGAGAGGAGTTGAACCGATTCTCTCCTGCTTCGGAAGCCGAGCCGGTCGCATATCTCAAGCAAGCCATACCGGGAAAGCAAAGCCTCCAGCCGGCGTGACTCCACCCTCCCCACCTGCAGCAGTCGCAGTTTGTTAAGCAGCCCCGGCTCAGAATCTCGTATTGCTGCGATCACTCTCAGCAGCGGCTCCACCGGCACAAGCTCATCAAACGTCCCTAAGAGTCCGATGGTAAACGCCGATCCCTCAGTTGGCGGCTTCCAGAGCCGGGACGTCTCGCTGTCGAAACTGTTGT
This sequence comes from Candidatus Zixiibacteriota bacterium, assembly GCA_023132995.1. GTDB lineage: Bacteria > Zixibacteria > MSB-5A5 > GN15 > FEB-12 > JAJRTA01. Next base: position 476 of record JAGLXI010000014.1, read on the forward strand.
AAATCACCTCTCCCTGACCTATGTAATCGGCGATGGCCTGATTGACAGTGGTGATTGCCGCAGGCGGCGACGCGCCGGTAATGCTGTCAAGCAACCGCCACGCTCGCTCTATAGATCGCTTGTCGGCGAACTCGTCTTCGATTCTGTAGCTGGTCCAGTAATCGCGAAAGTCGGCTATCCAGGGCAGACCGGTGGCGTCAGCCAGACGCCGCCCCACCAGGTGGCTGGAGATTGGCGGCGACGTGGAGATAATGGCGTCGTAACGCTTCTGCGCTGCCAATCGAAGCCCTAACCTCACCGCCGGACGCACCCAGCCTGTTTTGGAATCCGGGAAAAATCGCGGCGATGCCGCCTTTGATCGCCGCACAAAGCGCTCCCCCACGGTGCGAAAACCCAGCAGGTACAAAAGTCGCTGGGGATCCCACGACGGGGAACGATATATGCGGTCGGTGTCCAGACCGTCGATCAGTTCCGGCTCGAAAACCCGGTAGGCCACCGGCTTTACGGTGAGCACGTCGCACTCGTAACCATACTGCGGCAGATGCTTGAACAGGGCTAACGGCCTTCCCACTCCCGCCCCCCCTAAGGGAGGGAAGTAGTAGCAGACAAGAAGCACCCGGCGCGTTTTCACCGTCGCCCCCACTGGATCATCCGGCGCATTATCCGAAGTTGCTCGCCCACGTTGTCCTCGAAGATCGCCCGCTGCCTCACAGCTTCCAGATTTGACCTGCGCAGTTGTTCACAGAGATCCTCACGGCTGAGAATCTGCCCGATGATATCCCTGAGTCCCTGCTCGTCTTCCTCCCGGTAGAGGTAGCCCGAGTCCCGGTCGAGCCATTCCCTCACACCGGGGATATCGGCCGCCACCGGCACCAGACCCAGCGCCATAGCCTCTATCAACGAGGCGGGTGAGGAATCCGAACGCGCCGCCGAGAGGTAGACGTCATGCTCAGCCATGAATCCCAGGAACTCCGCGCGCGCCTTTTTCTCATACAGGTGCACGCTATGTTCCGGCAGAGCGTCGATCTCCCGGCAGAATTTCCCGACCAGACTCCCAAAGGCAGGAAAGGTCAACCGCAGGCGGTCATCGCGTAGCATCGGCGTCAGGGCGCGCAGAATGAAAGAATTGTTGTAGACCTGCTCGTGAGACCTGGGAATGATGACCCGCAGCGGCTTGCTGTAGCGATAGGTGGTCTTTCGCAACTTGAGCGCGGCTCGTTCGATACCCCACGGGATGACGCTGTAGTTCTCAAGTGCGACAAGCCGCCGGGCCGCCGATAGCAGGTACTCTGAATCACCTGCGACAAAATCCGCGTCTCTTAGCGCCCGAACCGTTTTATACCTGTGAAGAAAGGACTTCCGGGGAACAATAAGCACGTCCGATCCCCAGAGATTAAGCGCTATCGGGATCGAGCGATCGGCGCGAGCCAGCGCTGCCACAAAACCGTAACCGGAGGCGAAATGCGGGTTGATAATATCGGGTCGAAAGCGGTCTATGAGCTGCCGAACCTGCCTGACAGCCAGCAGATAGTGCAGCGCCCTGATAGGCCCGCGTCGCTTCAGGTGAAAGTGATGTAGCCTCCCGCGCTCGAGTGACGCCACCAGCACCCGGCACCCCTGCCGACGGAGTTCAGAAGCGAAACGCTCAGTGTGGAAGGCCACGCTGTCGGCCAGAAGCAGGACTCTGAGTCGGGCCGTACTCAAAGCAGCTTTCCCAACCGGGACTTCCGGTAAAGGCAGCGGTACTCGTGGACCTTGCCGCCCCACTTGCCCTTGTAGGTTTGCAGGCCGGCGGCGTCGGGAGGAGAGGAGCCAAGGTTGAGATACCTGATGCCTTTTTGTGAGGCCTTCTTCGCCATCATGTACAGTATGTACTGATTGGGCTTCAGAAAAGAGAAGGCCTTATCGAAATAAACCTGCCAGTTGACGATCATGTCCCGTTCCATGAAGAAAATGTGCGAGGCGGCGGGTCGGCCGTCATGCTCGCACCAGAGCCATTGCACCCTGTCGTCTCGTGCTGCCAGTTCCGCCAGCGCGGCATAGAACCGAGGCGGATACCTGGGTTTGCGGCCGTGTCTGAGCTCCGTTTCTCTTGCCAGTCCGAGGAAAGACTTCATGTGATTCTGCGCGTCGAATGTCCCCACGGCTATGCCTTCCCTCTCGGCCTTGCGGATTTCCTGATGGAGCGTCTTGTCGGGCGGCTGCCAGCCGGGGTCTGTTATGTCAA
>JAGLXI010000140.1 GCA_023132995.1 Candidatus Zixiibacteriota bacterium
AGGATGTCCAGATGTCCGAGTTGATCGAGTTCCCCGGTGGTATCATTGGGCTGGTGCTGAACCTTGAGGAGGATAACGTCGGCGCCGCCATCTTCGGATCGGATACGAAGATACATGAGGGTGACACCGTGCGCCGCACAGGCAAGGTGGCCCAGGTGCCGGTGGGCGAAGCTCTGGCGGGACGGGTAGTAGACCCGCTGGGGCAGCCGCTGGACGGCAAAGGACCCATTGTGACCGACCGCTATCGCGTTATCGAAGGCCACGCACCGGGTGTTATCGAGCGTCAGCCGGTAAGGGAGCCGCTGCAGACCGGGTTGAAGGCTATCGACTCGATGATCCCGATCGGCCGCGGACAGCGTGAGTTAATAATCGGTGACCGGCAGACCGGCAAGACGGCGCTGGCCATCGACACGATCATCAACCAGAAAGACACCGATGTCCATTGCATCTATGTGGCCATCGGGCAGAAGGCTTCCACTGTGGCCCAGGTGGTCCAGATATTGGAGAAACACGGCGCCATGCCATACACGACCGTTGTTATGGCCAGCGCCAATGACCCCGCGCCGCTGCAGTATATTGCCCCATACGCGGGATGCGCTATGGGTGAGGAGTACCGGGACAACGGCGGGCATGCTCTGTGCATCTACGACGATCTGTCCAAACAGGCCCAGGCGTATCGCCAGTTGTCGCTGCTGCTGCGCCGTCCTCCGGGACGTGAGGCCTACCCGGGCGATATTTTCTATTGCCACTCGCGCCTTCTGGAACGAGCGGCCAAGCTCTCAAGCGAGAAGGGCGGCGGGTCGCTGACGGCGCTGCCGATCATCGAAACGCAGGCCGGCGATGTCTCGGCCTACATCCCCACCAACGTGATCTCAATTACTGACGGCCAGATATTCCTGGAGAGCGAACTGTTCTTCTCCGGCATCCGACCCGCTATCAATGTCGGTATATCAGTCTCGCGCGTGGGTGGCAACGCCCAGGTCAGGATGATGCGGCAGGTAGCCGGATCTCTGAAACTCGATCTGGCTCAGTACCGGGAACTGGCGGCGTTCACCCAGTTCGGCTCCGATCTCGACGAAGCCACTCGCAAACAGCTCAACCGCGGTGATAAAATGGTCGAGCTTCTGAAACAGGGCCAGTACGTACCGGCACCGGTCGCGCGCCAGGTAATGGTCATCTGGGCCGGAACCAAAGGTTACTTAGACGGTATCCCGACCGGCGATATCCTTCGCTTCGAGAAAGAGTTCCTCGCCTTCTGCGAGAAGAATTTCCCTGATATCGAACACAACCTGGACAAGGAAAAGGTGATCTCCGAGAAGACAGACGAGGAATTAGTGAAGGCGGTCGAAGCCTTCAAGGCATCGTTCAAGAAGAGTGAGTGAGATTGACAAAATTGGGGATTGATCGCCCGGGCAGACAGCCTGGCCGACCCCATGCCGTCGGAACACAAATGAACCGACTGACAACGGACTGAAATAAAGCAGGTCTATGCCGACGCTTCGTGATGTAAAGAAAAGAATCCGCTCCGTAATCTCGACCCAGCGGATCACCAACGCCATGGAGATGGTGGCGGCGGCCAAACTGCGCCGGGCGCAGCAGCGGATCGAGCAGGCCCGGCCCTATGCCGAAAAGATGGACCAGATGCTCGGCCACCTGGCTGCAGCCTCCACCAGCGAGATAGTGCACCCCTATTTCGAGCAGAGAGAGACCAGGAAGAAGACGCTGGTGGTGATTACCTCCGACCGTGGCTTTTGCGGGTCATTCAACTCCAACATCATCAGGCGCGCAGTGCGGTGGCTCGACGACAACCGCGAATACGAAACGGAACTGATCACGGTCGGCAAGAAAGGCAACAACTACTTCCGGATACGCCCTGTCCCGATCATCCGTTTCTGGGGTGACTGGGGAGGAAGTCTCGATTATGACCGCGCGCGCGAGGTAGTCCGTTTCGCGACCGACCGGTTTGTGTCCGGCCAGACCGATCGGATCGACCTGCTGTACACGCGCTTCTTGTCGACGGCCAGGTATCGCGTGACGTCACAGGACTATCTGCCCGTGGCGCCGCCCGACATTCCGGAAGAGGGAGACGAGAGAGACAGCGTCGCCATGGACTATATCTTTGAGCCGGACGCCGAACGGATATATGCCGCCCTGATGCCCGGCTATGCCACGACTATAATGGTCACCGCCCTGGCGGACTCCTTCGCCAGCGAGCACGGCAACCGGATGATCGCCATGAATGCGGCCACCAAGAACGCCGGCGAGATGATTGATGGGTTGACGTTGCAGTATAATAAGGCCCGCCAGGCGCAGATTACCAAGGAACTGCTGGAGGTGGTCTCCGGCGCCGAGGCTCTCAAGGGCTGAGTGGATGTGAAATAGGTCGTTTCAACATAAGTGGAGTTCACTACATGGCTGAAAATATCGGAAAAATCGCGCAGGTTATCGGGGCCACGGTCGACTGCGAGTTTCGTAGCGGCGCCCTGCCCGACATGCTGAACGCCATTGTCATCAAGGACGAAGAGAGAAATATCAGCCTCACCGTTGAGGTTGCCATGCACATCGGCGACAGCATTGTCCGCTGCGTGGCGCTGGCCTCCACCGACGGCCTGGTGCGCGGCATGAAGGCCGTCGACACCGGCGGGCCGATTACCGTCCCGGTCGGTGAACAGTGCCTCGGACGCCTGTTTGACCTTCTCGGTCGATCTATCGACGGCAAGGGTGCCATCCCAGCCGATGCCAGGCGGTTGCCCATCCACCGCGCGGCGCCCGCTTTCGAAGAACAGGTGACCAGCGCCGAGATGTTTGAAACCGGCATCAAGGTCATTGACCTCCTGGAGCCCTATCTCAAGGGGGGTAAGGTGGGCATGTTCGGCGGCGCCGGCGTTGGCAAGACCGTCATAATCCAGGAGCTGATTCATAATATCGCCACCGAGCACAGCGGATACTCCGTTTTCTGCGGCGTGGGGGAGCGGACCCGCGAAGGCAACGATCTCTACTTAGAGATGACCGAGTCCGGCGTTATCAATCGTACCGCCATGGTGTTCGGCCAGATGAACGAGCCGCCTGGTGCGCGCCTCCGAGTGGCTCTCTCCGGCCTGACGATGGCCGAGCATTTCCGCGACGAAGAGCACCAGGACGTCCTGCTTTTCATTGACAACATCTTCCGCTTTGTGCAGGCGGGGTCCGAGGTTTCGGCGCTTCTTGGCCGTATGCCCTCGGCGGTTGGCTACCAGCCCACACTCGGCACCGAGATGGGCGGTCTCCAGGAGCGCATCACGTCCACGCAGGCGGGGTCGATTACGTCTGTCCAGGCTATCTATGTTCCGGCCGACGATCTGACCGACCCGGCCCCGGCGACGACCTTCGCGCACCTTGACGCCACCACGGTGCTCTCGCGGCAAATCGCCGAGCTTGGCCTCTACCCGGCGGTCGACCCGCTTGACTCCACCTCCCGCATTCTGGATCCGGCGATCGTCGGCGAAGACCACTACCGGGTGGCCCGTGAGGTGCAGCGGATTCTGCAGCGTTACAAGGACCTGCAGGATATCATCGCCATCCTCGGGATGGACGAGCTCTCCGAAGAGGACAAACTGATGGTGCAGCGGGCGCGAAAGATACAGCGCTTCCTGTCACAGCCGTGCTTCGTAGCGGAGGCCTTCACCGGCAAGCCCGGCGCCTACGTCAAGGTCGATGACACGGTCAAGGGATTCGATATGATTATCGCCGGTGAGCTTGACCACGTTGCCGAGCAGGCCTTCTTCATGGTCGGCGGTATTGACGAGGTGCTGGAGAAACATGAGCAATCCAGTAAGTAGGTGATCACGCTATGTTTCTGCTCTCGATAGTCACACCTGAAAAGGTATGTTACGAGGCCCAGGTGCAATCCCTGGTGGTGCCCGGCACCGAGGGATACTTGGGAATCCTGTCCAACCACGCCCCTCTGATCACCGCCCTGCTCCCGGGCCGGATCGAATTCGCCGATGCCGAGAACAGAGTGAACATTATGGCCGTATCGGTCGGATTCCTGGAGGTCTCAAAGAACCGGGCGACCATACTGGCAAATGCCGTGGAGCGAGCCGACGAGATTGATGTCGAGCGGGCCCAGGCCGCTTTCGACCGGGAGAAACAGCGTATCATTTCGGCGGGCAAAGGCGAGACCGATATCGACCTGCCGTCGGCGCGGGCTGCTTTCGAACGCGCCGCCAATCGCCTGAGGGTATTCAAAGAGCACTCCGGCGACAGATGATTTTGTGGACGGCAGCCCCTCGTCTGCCGCGTTTTCTATGCGTGGCCGGTGTATGTCCTCGTGCACCGGCTTTTTCATGCAGGCCCGGTAGCCGAGAGCGTATACTGCGCACAACGTGCATCTAGCCAAGATCAGATTGGGACACTGCCCAATACGTGCGGTGACCAACGCTAACGACTGGTCAGCAGGTTGTGGTAGGTGTGCTTTTTCCCCCGACAGGACCCTTACTACTCACCGCGATATAGTATAGGCGGATTATTGACCCGGCTTCCCCTCCTACGGAACCGACGAATTCCCAAATGAACCACCCACCGATAAGTGCTAGTAAACCAGACCAGAGAAAGGTCTGTTTTGCTGCGAGTACGACTGCCGCCATCAGTACAGGGAAGATAACCCCGGCGAAGAAGTTGGCACGAGCTTCGGTCTGAAGAAGGGAGCGATGAAGGTGAGGGTAGGAACACTGAAGGAAATCCTTGCAGTAAGCAAGCACATCCCAGCTTCTATCCTCCAACGCAGACTCACTGAACTGACTTTGAAAGAACTCGGTCACCCGCTTGCCGGCTGTCGGATCGAATAATCCGGATGATAAGACGCCCTTAATGCTTGGTGGCCGCCTGAAATGTGACAAACACCTGAAACTGAGACCGAGGGTAACATGGCCGACCAGGAAGCTCACGAGAAGGAATGTTACTACAAACACCGCGGAACATCTGTAGTAGAAATCAGTAATGCCGTCTTGCAGCCAAGCATAATCTGACCACTGCCAGAGTGCGGCGGCGATGACTGCCAATAGAATAGCACCAGACATTGTGCGACCGTAAAGGTCATTCAGGTTGATAACAAAGCGCTCGACTCTCTCCATTCTCATACTCCTTCGCAATCACAGTTCAACACTTCGCAAGAAAGAGCCGACTTTGCTGATTGACAAGTTCGTTTTGGAGACTTGGCTTTCCTCTCCCCCTAACTGGGCATGCCACCGAAAGCCAGCCTCCAGCATCCGGACTGGATTCCCTAAACTCACAAACGAA
>JAGLXI010000141.1 GCA_023132995.1 Candidatus Zixiibacteriota bacterium
CGAGTTTTTCAACAGCCTGCTAGGTCGGCCGGGCATTCCTCGACAAACTGCGGTGGGGCGGTGTCCTCTATGGTAATCGTTTGTTCGCAGACAGTGTTGTTGCCGGAGGCGTCCGTCGCCGTCCAGGTGCGGGTGATAACGTCACCTACGGTCGACTCTTTGAAAGTCACAACCGGCGCTGGATCGCAGTTATCAGTGGCGGTCATATCCACAGGAGCCGGCACTTCAGCATCACATTCGATGGAGATGTCATCAGGGCATGCCGTGGTGAAGGTCGGGGCGGTGAGATCGGGATTACAGGGGTCGACCGTGAAGCAGTGTGGCCCGTCCCACGTTGGTGCATACAGGTCATAGCCATCGCTCCAGAGCCACTCTCCAGCGGGAGGATAGTACGAGGAATCAAGACAGATTATGCTGCCGTCATATACGAAATCTATAGGGCCAATCTGGATTGTGTAGGTCGTGTCGTCAAACCCTGCCGGCAGGCCTGGGGTGTTTATCCTGTATCCGCCAAAACCTACAGTGTCGGCGCCGGTTCCATCAAGGCTGATGCCATTAATGGAAAAACGGTCGAATTGAGCCCCTCCCAGAGTTCCGGTCGTGGCACCAACCGTGGTTCCCCACTGCGCGGTCTCGGAATAGACCCTGAAGCCGTTAGTGATACCTCCCATTGTGGTCTCGCCATTGACCAGGCGTAGGTAGAACGTGATTGGTGTGCCTATCTCCAACCCCCCGGAGGCACTCAGACCATCAACATGAGATAGCGAAATACTGCCACTGGCAGCTGGAGGACATGGTGAGTGGTCGTCGCACGCAATAGGTTCAGGCCCCTCGTGGAACATGTAGTTGCTCATGTATACCAGATCATGTATGTTCACACCTGCACAGCCAGCCATGTTTGCAGCTGGCACATCCGGCAGTTCGGGTCCCTGGTTGAACATGTAGTCATCCAACCACACCAAGTCGGCGATGTCAATCGGCAGGGAGCCGCTGTTGTCTATGTCGCCGCAGATTTGACCCTGGACCGTACCAGCCAAGCAGAGCACGGCACAAGTGATCACGATAAGTCTTCTCATAAATACCTCCTGATTGGTTTTCCTGCTTTCTGCATGAAAGATAGCCCAAAAGGCACAACTGTCAAGGGATTCCGTGCCCGGCGGACGGAGAGAGGTTGCTGTGTAAAGAGCTATGGAGTATCGGTAGGGGCAGACGAAGGCGTCTGCCGCCCACGGAATGAACGCATCGCGTTTATTCTTTACAACCGGCTAGGGGAGACGTATATTCCACATTCTGAGGTCGGCGACGCCGGTACTGTACTGGTTGACAACGGCTTATTTGACGGTCGCGCGGCCTGACGGAACCTTTGGGCCGGGATTGATTGCAGGAACACCGGCCGGGTCGTGCAACAAGAAAGAGACGGCACATGTTTCGGATTGAATCGAAAGTCGATACCAAGTCTGCACAGTACAAGGACAACTACGAGAAGAACAAGGCCCAGCATCTTGAGTTCAAGGAGCGTCTTGAGAGAACCAAGAAGGGCGGACCGGAGAAGTCGCGCAAGCGTCACACTGACCGCAAGAAGCTGCTGCCGCGCGATCGTGTAGCCAAGCTGCTTGATCGCAATACGCCTTTTCTGGAGCTCAGTTCGCTTGCCGCGTACGACATGTATGAGGATCAGGCCCCGGCGGCGGGCATCATCACCGGTATCGGAACTGTCCACGGCCGCGAAGTGATGGTGATCACCAACGACGCCACCGTTAAGGGGGGGACGTACTACCCGATAACGATTCTCAAGCATGGGCGCGCCCAGACGATAGCGGAAATCAACCACCTGCCCTGCATCTACCTGGTCGACTCCGGCGGTATCTTCCTGCCGTTGCAGTCGGGCACTTTCCCGGACAAGGACCATTTCGGACGCATCTTCTACAACCAGGCGCGCATGTCGGCCCTGGGCATCGCGCAGATCTCGGTGGTCATGGGTTCATGCACGGCGGGCGGAGCGTACCTGCCGGCAATGTCCGACGAAACCATTCAGGTCCGCAAGCAGGGGACTATTTTTATCGGCGGGCCGCCGCTGGTCAAAGCCGCCACCGGTGAAGTCGTAACCGCCGAGGAACTCGGGGGCGCCGACGTCCACTGCCGAACTTCGGGCGTGAGCGATCATTACGCCCAGAACGATGAACATGCCATTCAACTTGCGCGCAACGTCGTGCAGAACTTAAACCACCCTCCGAAAACGCACATTGACCTCACGGAACCGGAAGAGCCCCACTATGACCCCGAGGAGCTTTATGGCGTGGTCTCCAACGATATCCGCAAGGGCTTCGATATCAAGGAGGTCATCGCGCGCGTTGTCGACGGTTCCCGCTTTCATGAATTCAAGGAACTCTACGGCACCACGCTCGTGACCGGCTTTGCGCGGATCATGGGTTACCCGGTTGGGATCATCGGGAACAACGGCGTCCTGTTTTCCGAGTCGTCGCTCAAGGGAGCGCACTTCATCGAACTGTGCACCGAGCGCAAGATTCCGCTGATCTTTCTTCAGAACATCTCCGGCTTTATTGTCGGCCGTCAGTATGAAGCGGGCGGTATCGCGCGCGACGGCGCCAAGATGGTCCACGCCGTTGCCAACGCCGACGTGCCCAAGTTCACGGTCGTCGTGGGTGGCTCTTACGGCGCGGGGAACTACGCGATGTGCGGGCGGGGTTACTGCCCGCGGCTCATGTGGATGTGGCCCAACGCCAAGATTTGCGTTATGGGGGGCGAGCAGGCCGCCGACGTTCTGGCCTCGGTCAAAGTGAAACAGCTTGAGAAAGAGGGCAAGAAGCTGACCGAAGAGGAAATTGACGCCATCCGGAGACCGGTCATTGAGGACTACGAGCGGCAGTCTTCACCGTATTTCTCCGGGGCGCGGCTGTGGGACGACGGCATGGTCGGCATGACAGAGACGCGCAACGCCCTGGCCCTGGGAATCTCGATGTCACTCAACGCGCCGATACCGGACCAGAAGTACGGAGTCTTCCGCATGTAACGCGGCTGGGCCGATTCGCCATGAATCTAAGCACGATAACTTACCACAAGGACAACCGCATCGCGAGGGTGACATTCAATCGCCCGGAGATTCACAACGCTTTCAACGGTACCGTCATCACTGAGATGTCTCAGGTGTTCTCCGAGATCGAGAAGGATAACGACATCCGCGTGGTGCTCCTGACCGGCAAGGGCAAATCGTTCTGCGCCGGGGCTGACCTCAACTGGATGCGGGGTGTTATCAAGCAGTCGTTCGAGGAAAACCTGGCCGAGTCCAACGAACTGGCGGAACTGTTCTACAAGATATACACTTGTCACCGGCCGGTTGTCGGACGGATAAACGGTGCAGCCATCGGCGGTGGTACCGGATTTGTCGCCGTGTGTGATATCGCAGTCGCGGCCCGTTCGGCGCAGTTCTCATTCTCGGAAGTCAAGATCGGCGTGGTGCCGGCCTGCATCGGCCCCTATGTCGTCAGGAAGATGGGTGAAGGCAGGGCGCGCGAGCTGTTTATCACAGGTGAACGAATGAACGGCGACCGCGCCTATGAAGTCGGCTTGGTCAACCGCGTCGCGGATGACGATCAGCTTGACGCCGAGGTGGATTGCGTGGTCAATACGTTGCTGTCATCGGGGCCGGAGGCTGTCACGATGGCCAAGAAACTTGTGTCCGAGGTCCCCGGCATGACACCTGAGCAGTTCAAGCCGTTCACGGCGGAGATGATCGCCCGGCTGCGCATTTCAGAAGAAGGGCAGGAAGGGATGGACGCTTTTCTCAACAAGCGCAAACCGAACTGGGCGGAGGATTGAGGCGAAAGCCCCAAACCGGAATAGTATGAACAAGCTGTTCAAGAAGATATTAGTCGCCAACCGTTCGGAGATCGCGATCCGGGTGATGAATGCCTGCCGCACGTTGGGGATACCGGCGGTGGCCGTATACTCCGACGCCGACGCGAAGAGCAAGCACCGCCTGCAGGCAGATGAGTCGATTCACATCGGCGCGTCACCACCGCGCGAATCGTACCTTGACATTGAAAAGATCATCGCAGCGGCAAAACAGACCGGGTGCGATGCCATCCATCCCGGCTATGGTTTCCTGGCTGAGAACCCCACCTTTGCCGGGCGTTGCGCCGAGGAGAAGATCGCGTTTATCGGGCCTTCGCCCGATGCAATCGCGCTGCTCGGCAACAAAGTGGCATCCCGAACAAAGATGGCCGACGCTGGTGTCCCGTTGATTCCCGGCATGAAGGGAACCGAGACAGATCTCGACGTCTACCGGGAGGCCGCTGAGACAGCCGGGTACCCGGTCATGATCAAGGCTGCCGCCGGTGGCGGGGGCAAGGGGATGCGTGTAGTCCACGATGCCGAGGGGCTGGCTGACGCCGTCGACGCCGCTCGCCGCGAAGCGAAGAACGCTTTTGATGACGACACCGTGTACCTTGAGAAGTACATCATTAACCCGCGTCACATTGAGTTCCAGATCATGGCCGACCATCACGGGAACACCGTCCACGTGTTTGAGCGGGAGTGTTCCATTCAGCGGCGGCACCAGAAGATAATCGAAGAAACACCGTCGATGGCGCTCGACTACGACACCCGCGCTCGTATGGGAGCCGACGCCGTCAGGGTAGCGCAGGCGGCCGGTTATACCAATGCGGGAACGGTGGAGTTTCTCTATGACAAGAGCGGCCATTACTACTTCCTGGAAATGAACACCCGCATTCAGGTCGAGCACCCGGTTACCGAGATGGTCACCGGCGTCGATCTGGTGATCGAGCAGATTCGTGTAGCCGCCGGGCTGCCGCTGTCGGATCATTTCAGGAATCTCTCTCAGCGGGGTCACGCGATAGAGTGCCGCATCTACGCAGAAGACGGCGAGGACAACTTCATGCCATCAACCGGTAGGATCGCCTGCTACCGCGAACCGACCGGCCCGGGCATCAGGGTCGACTCGGGAGTGACAGCCGGAACGGAAGTGACAATCGATTACGATCCCATCATGGCCAAACTGATCGCGCACGCCCCCACTCGCGAACTGGCTATCAGCAAGATGATCGACGCCCTGCACAACTACAAGATTCTCGGCGTGAAGACATCGAAGAAGTTCATGGTGGACGTGCTGAGCCATCCGGAGTTCGCCGCCGGGAGAACCTATACCGACTTCATCGAGAAAAATATGGCTGATCGCAAACTCGACATGGAGCAATTCAGGGAATTAGCTGTGGCAGTAGCGGCGGCGTCATCTTTCGGCGGCAGAAGGCCGCAGGCCGCTGCAGCAGACAGCGGCGCTGGCCGGGTCTCTATCTGGCGTAGTGTGGGAAGCTGGCAAGTGGGAGACCTGATCCATGAGTGAGGCGAACGTGTGCATCCGCCAATGGCGAGATGAGAGTATGAGCCACGAAGAGCAGGGGGCAGTCCGATGAGTGCTTCTGACTTCGTCTTTGGAGAAGACATCGTATCGGCCGCGTGCGAGAAAGTCGGTGATCGTCTGCTGGTGAAAGTTGGAGAGAAGGAGTACCTCTTCCAGCCTATCGGCGAGAACCTCTTTTCCACGAATGTAAACGGCGCCGCCTGCATTATCGGTGTCGTGGAAGACGGAGGCACTTACTTCGTCGACATAGACTCGGTTCTGCTTGAAGTGACGGAACCGTCCGAGGACGGCTTCGCCGGCGGTGCGGGCGGTCTGGCTGGTGAGAAAGACAAGGTCTTCGCGCCCATGCCGGGAAAGATCGTCAAGGTTCTGGTTGGGGTCGGCGATGAAGTGGCCCTCAGGCAGTCGATGGCTATTGTCGAGGCGATGAAGATGGAGAACGTCATTGTCTCACGTGCGGCGGGGCGGGTGAAGGCGGTCAATTTTGCGCCCGGCGACCAGGTGGACACCGAGAGCCCGATCATCGAACTCGAGCTGGATGAGTAGATGTCAGACGGTTTGTCTGTGTCGTTGGACGGTAGCTTTGAGCATGAAAAAAGCCGGCGTATGGATGCCGGCTTTTTCTATCCCTGCTACCGCAGGAACCTATAGCACTTTAATGCCGACTGTGACCCCCCAGAAACCCATGCTGTCATCGAAAATCGGCTCGACGCCGCTGCCCGCCTCAAAGGCCTGCGATGTGCCGATGTTTATTACTCTCGCGTGTGCGAAGAGCTTGACCAGGCGAATCAGCGGGTATTCCACACCCACGCCGATATTGTAATAGAACTTGGTCTGGTTGTCCACCACCAGGTTCTTGGTTAGACTATCCACCACGGCCTCGACGCCGGGAGGCAGTTCAAACCTGTCCGGCTGTTTCACCTGTGCCAGACCGATGCCGACAAACCCATACGGTTTCAGCGGGAATCCCGGAATGCCGACAGCCAGCTTGGCGTCGACACCATACATCGTGATCTGAATATCCCCACCTGTGACGTCGCCAATGTCACTGCCGAACTTGTGCAGTTCGACCTTGCCGATTGTCTCGAGTATGGGCAGGGCGCTCAGTGACACTCCGAACATACCGTGATAGCCGGTATTATAGTTGGTCTTGAAGTCTGCGGGGGCGTTTGGTACCGTGAGCCCGCCCGCGGCGTACAGCTTGATGGGGCTGCCGATCTGGGCCGAAGCTGCCACGGCAAGAGCGAGCAGAATCGCAGCCGTCAGTGCTATTTTCTTCATCGTGGTCTCCTTCGATGGGCCTTCTGTCCCGAGTCCTTGCTGTTCAATATCCTAAATGCCGTTTCCGGGGCAGCCGGTCAACAAAAACCTCTGCGAAGTATTGGCCAGACCTGAGGTCGCTGAAGTAGTACACGTTTCCCTATAACGCATTATCGCAACATAGGTTGGCCCGCGTTCAAAAAGACGGGGTTTGTGAAGTTGTTCACTTGATTTCCCTCGAGTTTTTGATTATATAGATCAAAACTTGAAGCAACATTACAGACTCTGGAGGATTAAAGATGGCTGAGAGGAATGAGGCCTACATCGTCTCCGTCTGCAGGACAGCGATAGGGAATCTTCATGGCGGCCTTGGCAGTATGACCGCACCACAGTCGGGCGCGCAGGCTATCAAGGAAGCCGTCAGGCGGTCCGGTGTTGACCCTGCAGATATCGAGGAAGTCATTATGGGGCAGGTTGTTCAGGGCGGCTGCGGCCAGGCGCCCGGACGCCAGGCCGCCATCCACGCGGGAGTGCCGCCGGAAGCGTCCGTCATGACGATCAACAAGGTCTGTGGTTCGGGGCTGAAGGCGGTCATGCTTGCGGCACAGTCGATCCGGGCCGGCGATCAGGACGTATTCGTAGCCGGCGGTATGGAGTCAATGTCCCAGACGCCGTATGTAATACGCGGAGCCAAGACCGGACTTCGGTGGGGCCACAAGCAACTGGATGATATCATGGTCTCCGACGGCCTGTGGGACAGCTTCAACAATTTCCACATGGGGTGCGCCGCGGAGTTCATCAGCCGGGAGGAAAAGATCACTCGCGAAGAGCAGGACGAATACGCTGCGGGTTCGCATCAGAAAGCGGTTGCTGCTCAGAAAGCCGGTAAGTTCAAGGACGAGATCTTCGACGTCGAAATCCCCCAGCGCAAAGGGGACCCGGTCATATTCAATGTCGACGAGTGCCCTCGTGCAAACATCTCCATTGAGAAGCTGGCCAGGCTCCGACCGGCCTTCGAGAAGGACGGCACGGTTACGGCCGGAAACTCCCCCGGGCTCAATGACGGTGCCGCGGCCTCGGTGGTCGTGTCTGGGAACTACATGAAAGAAAAGGGGCTCAAACCCTTGGCAAGAGTGGTCGAATATGCAGTGGCCGGTACTGAACCCAAGCGTCTTTTCTGGGCGCCCATCTATGCCGTCAAGAAGCTGATGGAAAAGATGAACGTTGATATCAACCACTGGGACCTGATCGAGGCCAATGAGGCGTTTTCCGTTCAGTGTCTGGCTGACGGCAAGGTGCTCGGCTGGGACTGGGAACGGGTCAACGTTCACGGTGGCGCCGTTGCTTTGGGACATCCCATCGGCGCGTCCGGCGCACGCGTTCTTGCAACACTGATCTATGCTCTCAAGGATCGTGGTTTGAAGACCGGGATGGCCACACTCTGTCTGGGTGGCGGCCACGCGGTGGCGATGGCGATTGAGTTAGTATAGAAAACTCGGAGGAAATAAGTACGATGAAAGCTGATGATGTAAAAAGAGTGATGGTGGTCGGGACCGGTACGATGGGCAACGGCATTTCCCAGGTTCTCGCCACTAAGGGCTACGAAGTGGACATGGTCGACGTGAAACAGGAATTTCTCGACAGTGCCGTGGCGACCATCACAAAGAGCCTGGACCGCCTGGTCAAAAAGGAGAAGATCACCGAGGACGCCAAACAAACGGCCCTGGCGCGTCTCCATACCGGTACCGATCTCGGTGTAGCCAAAGGCTCGCAATTGGTCATCGAGGCGGTCACAGAGGATCTCGATATCAAGCTCGATATTTTCAAGAAGCTGGAACAGGCCTGTCCCCCGGAGGTAATTTTCGCTTCCAATACCTCGTCCCTGCCGATCACGCAGTTGGCGGCGGTTACGAAGAGGCCTGACAAGTTTATCGGCATGCACTTCATGAACCCGGTGCCGATGATGAAGCTGATCGAGTTGATACGCGGTATTGCCACTTCGGACGAAACCTATGGTCTTGTCAAGGAGGTTTCTCTCAAACTGGGTAAGACCCCCGTTGAGGTTAACGACTTCCCCGGCTTCGCGGTCAACCGGATCCTGCTGCCCATGATCAACGAGGCCATCTATGCCCACATGGAAGGTGTGGCGACGGTGGAGGCTATCGACGAGGTTATGAAACTGGGTTGCGCCCACCCCATGGGCCCGCTGACGCTGGCGGATTTCGTCGGTCTTGACGTCTGCCTGTCCATACTCGAGGTTATGCACAAAGGTCTCGGCGATCCCAAGTATCGTCCCTGCCCGCTTCTAAGAAAGATGGTGCAGGCCGGGTACCTGGGCCGCAAAACCGGGCGCGGTTTCTACGACTACAGCTCTTAAGGAGAAGTCTCATGGATTTCAATCTGTCTGAAGATGACTTGGAATTGAAGGAGATGGCGCGCGATTTCGCCAACAAGCGCCTGTATCCGCACGCAGAGAAGTTCGACGAGGAAGAGTCTACACCCGCTGAGCTTCTCAGGGAGATTGGAGAGCTGGGGTACCTCGGCTTCACCGCTCCGGAAGAATACGGCGGTATGGATCTGAGCACCACGACATTCGCGGGGGTGCTCGAAGAGATCTGCGCGGCGTCAGCCGGATTCGGAATCATTCTGTCGGTTCACAATTCGCTCTGCTGCGAGATCATCAAGCTGTACGGTTCCGAAGACACCAGGAAGAAGTACCTGCCGGTAATGGTGACAGGCGAGAAAATCGGCGCTTACTGTCTAACCGAGCCAAACGCCGGTACCGACATCGCCTCCCTGAGTACGACGGCTATTGATCAGGGCGATCACTACCTCGTCAATGGCACCAAGACGTTTGTCACCAACGGCGGCCTGGCCGGAGTCCTGGTGGTCTTCGCCAAGACCGACCCCGAGGCGGGACGCAAGGGCATTAGTTGCCTGCTGATCGACAACAAGATCGACGGCGTCACCATCGGCAAGCCGGAGAAGAAATGCGGAATGAAGGCTTCCGACACCAGGGAAATCAACTTCACCGACGTCAAAGTGCCCAAAGAAAACCTGCTGGGCGACCTGGGCGAGGGGTTCAAAATGGCTCTGACCATTCTCAACTCCGGTCGCATCGGCGTATCGTTTCAGGCGATTGGCATCGCCCAGGCAGCGCTCAATGAGGCGATCAAATACTCCAAAGAGCGCCAACAGTTCGGCCGGCCGATCTGCAATTTTCAGGCGATTCAGTTCAAGCTGGCCGAGATGGCAACCCGTATCGACGCCGGACGACTGCTCGGCTACCGGGCTGCTCAACTGAAGGATGCCGGCAAGCCCTGTCAACGCGAGGCCTCGATGTCCAAGCTGTTTTGCTCTCAGATGGCCAACTACGTTGTCAACGAGGCGGTGCAGATTCACGGTGGGTATGGATACATGAAAGAATACGCCGTCGAGCGCTACTTCCGCGATGCTCGCGTTACGGAAATCTACGAAGGTTCCTCCGAGGCCCAGCGGATGGTCATCGCGAGGGAACTGCTGAGGGACTGAACCTTGCTATCGAAAAATCAACTGGAGTATCGAGAGAAGATACGGGCGTTCGCCGAGGAGAAAATTGCGCCGCAGGCGGTCAGTCTTGACCTTCAACAGCGCTTTCCCACAGAGTACCTGAAGCCGCTGGCCGAGATGGGCCTGATGAGCATGATCATCCCGGAGGAGTATGGCGGCCGCCCGGTGGATACGGTCTGTTACTCGATTGCGGTCGAGGAACTCTCTCGCGTGTGCGGCTCAACCGGGATTACCATCGCGGCGCACAACTCGCTGGGGGCTTTCCCGATATACCGTTTCGGCAATGAAGACCAGAAGAAGAAATACCTGCCAAAAGCCGCCGCAGGGGAATTGCTGGCCTTCGGCCTCACCGAGCCGGATGCCGGATCGGACGCCGGCGGCACCAAGACCTTTGCCAAACGAGACGGTGACCAATGGATCATCAACGGTTCCAAATGTTTCATCACTTCCGCCTCGCACGCTATGGCCACAATCTCCACCGCCAGGACATCCGACGACCCGAAAGACCCCACCATCACCTGTTTTATCTTAGAGAAAGGTATGCCCGGATACTCGGCCGGCAAGAAGGAGAACAAGTTGGGACTACGCGGTTCCGACACCTCCAGCTTGCACTTCGATGATCTGAAGGCGACCGATGAGCACCTGCTGGGCAAGGTCGGCGAGGGGTTCAAGCAGATGCTGATCACACTCGATGGCGGCCGCATCTCTATCGGAGCTATGGCGCTGGGTTTGGCGCAGGGGGCGCTGGATTGTGCGCTCAAGTACGCCACCGAGCACCGGCAAAACGGCAAACCGATAGCCTATGGGCAGGGCGTGCAATTCTCGCTGGCCGATATGGCCACGGAGATCGAAGCCGCCCGCCTGTTGATCTATGAGGCCTCGATGCTCAAGGATTCCGGACAGCCGTTTTCGCGCCTGTCGGCGATGGCAAAGCTGTACGCATCGGAAGTCGGCACCCGGGTCGCTGCCGCCGCGCTCGGCATTCTGTTGGAGAACGGCCAATACACCGGCCCTTATCCGGCGGAACGTATCTGGCGCGACGTGAAGCTGTGTGAGATCGGCGAGGGAACCTCGGAGATCCAGCGGCTGGTGATCGGGCGCGATCTCCTGAAGTCGCTAAAGTAGCCTGTCTTAGAACGCGCCGGGGTATCGACACACACAACCGCAAGACCCCACCGGCTGCCGATCGTCAAGGCTCAGGCCTTCGCGTCTGATGCCTGCCGCTCAGGCTCCTTTCCGGGGCGCAACTTTGTACGCTACCTGACGTATTGTCCAAGAAACTGTGGACACTGTTTTCGTCCCGCACGTAGACGCAGGAGAGAGTTCTTATGAAACTTCGCATTGCATTTTCACTGGCGGCGACGGTTCTCTTCATCGCCGCGCCGCAGGCCCACACCCAGGGGCATCTTAGCGATCCGTACCAGGTACTCGAGAGGCACTTTGAAGCTATCGGGGGGCTGGACAAACTCAAGGCGGAAAAGACAAGCCGTTCGGAGGGGACAATCGTCCTGGTGGGAACGGGACTGTCCGGGACCGTCAAGGCGTGGGCGGAGGCTCCCGACCGTCAGAGACAGGAACTGGATTTGGCCGTGCTCAAACAGACGTCGGGCGACAACGGCCAGACCAGTTGGACGGTTGACATCAATGGAAAGGTCCAGATCGTAAAGGATAAGGCTGCTCTCAAAAGAAGGGAGTTGGGCCGGTTGATGGCGCTCTATGAGTATGCCGACCCGAGTTCCACGAACTTCACTCTGACATTTACGGGAATCGAAAAAGTGGGCGAGGTCGACTGCTACGTGATCGAGATAGAGAACGCCATCAATGACGACATCCTGCGACAGTTCATCAACAGGACAAGTTTCTACCTTCAGAAATCAGTAGCCATAAGACCGGACGACGAAGAACACACGGTCTACTCGGACTATCGCGAGATCGGAGGTATTATGCGCGCCTTCAGGCAGGATATAGAGGCACTCCCGGTCGGCCAGAAAGCGACGGTCGAGATGACGAGCTATGAAGTCGGCATCGAGATAGACCCGGCGCTGTTTGAACCTCCCGAAAAAGACGCCGCCGATTTCAGGTTCGTCGTCGGCGGGAGCGCGGTGAGCGTTCCCTTTCAGTTCATCGAGAATCACATCTTCATGCAGGTAAACGTCAGCGGCAAGGAGAGACTGTGGCTCCTGGACTCCGGCGCTGATATTTCGGTAGTCGATTCCGCCTACGCCGAGGAACTGGGCCTTAAGCAGGAGGGCAGCCTCACCGGAGTGGGCGCCGGCAACAAGGTTCAGATTTCATTCGTGATGCTGCCGCCGTTCAGTGTCGGCGGGATTCAGTTCAACGAGCAGTCGGTTGGCTCGGCCGGCTTTGTGTCCTCGCTGGTTCGCCGGCACATGGGGATGGACGCGGTCGGCATCCTGGGCTACGATTTTCTCTCGCGTTTTGTAACCAGGATCGACTACGCAGGCGAGACACTGACCTTCTACAATGCCGATTCCTTCGTGTACGATGGCAACGGCGTAGTGCTCGACGCTTCTATCAAAGGAAAGTGCCACAGCGTCCCCATGGCGGTCGAGGGTAAGTACAATGGCGTTTGGAGTCTTGATCTCGGGGCGGGCGGCTGTTCGTTCCACTACCCGTTTGCAGATGAAAACAGCCTTCTTAAGATGGACGGGATCAGGCGTCTGGGTTTCGGTGCCGGCGGCTCCAGTGAGAATCTTGTACTCCAGTTTCAAAACCTGGAGTTTGCCGGATTTGAGATTAAGAACCCGCGGGTCTCAGCACCGCTCAGCAAGGGTGTCGGAGCTTTTTCCCGCAAGGAGTTGATCGGCAATCTCGGAAGCAGTCTTTTCAGGCATTTCGTGCTGTACCTTGACTATGAGCGCCAGCAGGTGATTGTCGAAAAGGGCGCTGATTTCGACAGGCAATTCCCCGAAGACAGAAGCGGCCTGCAACTGGTACAGTCCGAAACCGGTGAGTCTGAGGTTGTCTTTGTCGCACCTCACACACCCGCCGATAAGGCCGGCTTTCGAATTGGGGACGTTATCGCAAGCGTCAACGCGATCAACTCGGAATACCTTGCCGGGCTGATAGGCCTGCGCAAGATGTTGCGCGAGGAAGCAGGCATACGGTACACGTTTCGCGTGCTGCGTGAGGGACGGGAAAAGGAATTGAAGTTGGAACTCAAGGACCTGTTATAGCCATCGTTTGCTACGAGAGGAGCAAGGTATGAGAAAGCTGTGGAAAGGCGTCTGGTCGACCACCAGCTTGAAAGCGGACGGTGGCGCGATGATATAGTTGAACGACTCACCCTCATAGAAGGCTGTATTGCTGTCCAGGACGTACCCTGATTCGGAGGCAGCGACCGACGCAGCCAAGACAGCCGAAATCAGCGCAAAGACAGCCGCACGTTTCATGCTCCTACAGATCGGACGACGAATGCCGGGTCTTCACCGCACCGGCCGACCGAAAAAGCAATCGCGAACCTTGTTTTTGGCACGGCAAAGTTGTATAATTCTGGATTGTGGTAGTTGCTGCCTGAATATCAGGACAAGCTGTTGAACGTCTAACCATAGATCTGACGAGGTTTCGCATGGCAGGAATTGTCGGTTACGGCGCCCATCTTCCCCGGCACCGCATCAAGGTTGAGGAGATTGCCAAGGTGTGGGGAGCGGACGCGCCCAGTTACAAGAAAGGCCTGATGCTCCGGGAGAAGTCGGTCCCGCCGCCGGATATGGACACCATCACGCTTTCGGTGGAGGCGGCCAGGAGGGCCCTGATCCGGGCGCAGACGGTCGATCCCAAAGACATCGGCGCTATCTATATCGGTTCGGAGTCACACCCCTACGCGGTGAAGCCGTCCGGTACGACCGTGGCTGAGGCTATCGGCGCCACTCCTGACATCCACTGTGCCGATTTCGAGTTCGCCTGCAAGGCGGGATCGGAAGCGATGTTCGTGGCTATGAGCCACGTCGACGCCGGCCACATGAAGTATGCCCTTGGAATCGCCGCCGATACGTCGCAGGGCGCTCCATCTGACGCGCTTGAGTTTTCCGCAGCGGCCGGTGCAGGTGCGTTCATTATGGGCAAGGAGAACATGATCGCCGAGTGTTTATTCACGCATTCCTACATGACCGACATGCCGGACTTCTGGCGGCGCGAACACGAGTTCTACCCGCAACACGGTGGCAGGTTCACAGGTGAGGAGGCATACTTCGCCACCACTAAGGGAGCGTCGATCGCGCTATTGAAGAAATCCGGCATGAAGCCGGAAGATTTCAAGTACGCCGTCTTTCATCAACCCAACGGCAAGTTTCCGCAGCGGGTGGCGAAGGAACTCGGGTTCACGCAGGAGCAGATCGATCCGGGATGGCTGGCCCCACGACTTGGCAACACCTACTCGGGAGCGTCGCCGATAGGTCTGACGGCCACACTCGACGTTTCCCAGCCGGGTGATCTGATTTTCATGTGCTCCTATGGTTCAGGAGCCGGTTCGGACGCCTTTGTTTGGGAAGTAACCGACCGCATCAACGAGGTGCGCGACCTGACCGTGCGTACGCATAAACTATTGGACGAGAACCTGACCTACATTGACTATGGCACGTACGCCAAGTTCCGCCACAAAATCAAAAAGAACTACTGAGGAGGTGATTCTGCGATGAGAGAAGTTTGTGTAGTCGGTATCGGCATGAGCAAGTGGGGGGAGGTCTGGAGACGGTCTCTGCGCCAGTTGTTTGTCGATGCCGCCATGGAAGCGATAAAAGACTCCGGCGTGGATCACCTCGATTCCCTGTACGTCGGTTGCATGTCGAGTGGAATGTTCGTTCAGCAGGAGCACGTTGGTGCGCTGTGCGCCGATTACCTGGGCATGGCCGGTCTGCCTGCGGCCAGGGTCGAGTCTGCCTGCGCCTCCGGGGGAATTGCCGTTCGCCAGGCGTTCCTGGAGGTCGCCTCGGGCGCTTCAGAGATCGTGATGGCTTCCGGTGTTGAGAAAATGACCGACTGTTCCGGCGACGACGCCACCTCCGCGCTGGCGGGGGCGGCCGACCAGGAATACGAGGTTTTCCACGGGGCCACTTTCCCCGGACTCTATGCCATGATTGCTCACGCCCACATGGACAGGTATGGCACCACCCCGGAAATGCTTGCGGCGGTTTCGGTCAAGAACCACCACAACGGCGCCATGAATCCGGTGGCGCAGTATCCGTTCGAGGTCAGTGTCGACCGCGTCCTGGGCTCGGTAATGGTAGCCGACCCGCTCCATATTCTGGACTGCTCGCCCATCACGGATGGGGCTGCGGCTGTGATTGTCACCTCGGAGGAAGTAGCCCGCAAGCTCGGCAAACCGTATGTCAAGATCATTGGTTCCGGTCTCGCCACCGACACCATTGCCATAGCCCAGCGCGACGACATCACTGCAATCAAATCAGCGGGAATGGCGCTTGACCGGGCGCTGAAGATGACCAACCGAAAGCTGTCCGACGTGCAGTTCGCCGAAATGCACGACTGCTTCACGATCGCCGAGATCGTCGTCATGGAATCGATTGGCCTCTACAAACCAGGCCAAGCCGGACCGGCGGTGCTGGCGGGAGAGACGGCCCTTGACGGCAAGTTCCCGATCAATTCATCCGGCGGATTGAAATCCAAGGGTCACCCGGTCGGTGCGACAGGTGTGGCGCAGGTAATCGAAGTCTTCAAGCAACTCACCGGTCGGGCCGAAGGCGGTCGCCAGCTTCCCGGCTCTCCGAAGATCGGTATGACACAGAACATGGGCGGCACCGGGGCCTCCTCGGCGGTGCACATTCTGGAGGTGGCATAATGGCAATGTTCAGCTCGCGCAACTGGCGGGAGTACCCCCAGCGATATCGTATGGAGGCGTCCCGGTTCAAAAAGAGTGGCAAGACCTATTTCCCGCCCCGCACAGTGGACCCGGAAACGGGCGACACCAAGCAAGAGATGGTCCGGCTGCCGGAGATCGGCAAGCTGCTCACATACACTGTCATTCGCGTGGCCCCGTCGATGTGGGGTGACGAAGGACCCTACGCGCTGGGAGTGGCCGAGATGACCGACGGCACGCGGGTGATGGCGCAGATAACGGACTGTGATGTCGAGAAAGTCAAGATCGGGATGGAAGTCCGTGTGGAGTTCCGTCGCATCCAGAGTGAGGGTTCCGCGGGTGTCTTGAGCTACGGCTACAAGTTCGTCCCCAAGTGGTTCTAACAGGCGATGCCTGTCTTTTGCGCTACGCGCACAGGAAATCCGTGGGCGGCAGACGCCGTCTGCCCCTTCAGTCATGCTGAACGGAGTCGAAGCATGACAACAAAGAACCCACCAGACGCTTCGCTCTTGGTGGGGTACCGATGTTCTCGCATTGTGCTGGGCAAGAAGATATGTAGGCAGCAACGCCTTTCTGCGATATTCTTGGAGGATGGAACGTGACTAGTAGGTACAATAAGTTCTGGCAAGACCGTGTTGAGATCATAGGAGAGATGCTCAGTCAAGCCTCCAGAGACGGGATAAGCAAACGGCTTGATATAAGTGAAATCTCTCAGATAGATAAACACTTAACGTGGCATGGATTTGCCCTTATCAAAGGGAGCCGAGTGGTTGACGCTCCTATGATCCATATGGCGGTACTTGCAGACACGGTTGTACGAGAAAAGCTTCTAATTGGTGACTGCAATCGCTACAGGTTTATTGTAGATGATCAGCCGAGACTGACTGTCTACCGGATGGTTTGGCGAGCTAGGTGCCAGACAAGTGACAAAAAGGAGATGAGCGCCCTGTCTTATGCTCAAGTAGCTATACTTGAAGGGTTGCTACCGCAGTTATGCGCCCACTATGAAGGACACGGTTGGTTCCACGTGGGCGATGCACAGGTGTGGATACGTCGCCAATTCCCTTACATAGTACCGTTTACCAGTACCACAGAGAAGATCGTGGAAGTCAGAGCCAGTAACCCAGAGAAGTGTTGCATAGACATCCAGTATGCCTTGTATTGTGCAAGTGCATATAAGAGCTACTGGATTGAGTCAATCCAGTCGGGAAAGCGGGTTATTCCTTTGACGAAGAACCCCAACGAAAACATGGTCTACAGTGTCAAGCCGGATTGGCAGAAGCATATCCCGGATCACCACAGAGTCGATTAGTTATGACGGCAGGGTGGCCCGCAGAAGATCCGTTCCCCGCGGACACCACACCACAACATCCGCTTTTAGCTTGCCAGTGAGAATGACAGGCCATACATTGCCCGGCAAACGGAATGTGAAATCAGCGCCGTAAGGAGTATCTGACATGAGTCAACCGGCCGTTGCCTGCTACGATCAACTGATCAAACCGACCAGCCGCTGGCTGGAAGTGCCTATTCTGCTCGGATTCAACCTGCTGCTGGTGGCATCGGCCTATGTGTCGATGAACCTGTCGTTTTCGCCGGTCCCGATTACAGGCCAGACATTAGCAGTCCTGCTGATAGCCATGGCGCTCGGCCGCGTGCGCGGTGCCGCCGTCGTGTTGGCCTACCTGGTCGAGGGCGCATCCGGGCTGCCGGTATTCGCCGGAGGCAAGGGCAGCGTCGCCGCTCTTTTCGGCCCCACCGGCGGGTATCTGTTAGGGTTCCTCGTCGCGGCCTACATCGTAGGCTATCTCTCCGACAAGGGCTGGCACACCGGTTACGTCCGGTCGATCTTCGCCATGACATTGGGCACAGCGGCCATATTCGTGTGTGGCCTGTCGTGGCTGGCGGTTATGGTGCCGGACAGTGCCCTGCTGGCGGCGGGTCTGTACCCGTTCGTACCGGGCGCGCTGATCAAGATCGCTGTCGCATCGGTCGTATTGCCGACGGTGTGCCGATTCGTCGGGCGCAGCCGGTCGTAGCCGATTGTCGCGCACGGAATTGAAAAGTCAAA
>JAGLXI010000142.1 GCA_023132995.1 Candidatus Zixiibacteriota bacterium
GAAAAAAGCCAGGTGAGCCGGGAATTTCATTGAAATCGGGGGCGGTGTCCGTTATCATTCTTATAGAAATGGTCTGTCAAATAGCGGAAGCCTGAGGAGGAATCATGGCTCTTAACAAAAGCGAATACATCTGGATGAACGGGAGAATGGTCAAGTGGGACGATGCCAAAATCCACGTTCTGTCTCACGTTGTTCACTACGGCTCATCGGTGTTTGAAGGAATGCGAACATACATGACGCCGGGGGGGACGGCCTGTTTTCGGCTGCGGGACCACAGCGAGCGGCTGTTGAACTCGGCCAAGATCTATCGCATGCCGCTCGGATACACTGCTGAGGAAATCGATCAGGCTATCCTCGACACTATCGGTATCAACGGGCTGAACGAGTGCTATGTTCGCCCCATAGCGTACCGCGGGTATGACTCACTGGGCGTCGATCCCACTCCGTGCCCGGTGGAACTGACTATTGCCGCCTGGCCCTGGGGGAAGTACCTCGGCCCCGAGGCGCTTGAGAACGGTGTGTCGGTCTGTTTTTCGTCCTGGAACCGGATTGCGCCCAACACCATGCCGGCCATGGCCAAGGCGGGCGCCAACTACATGAACAGTCAGTTGATCAAGCTGGAGGCGATCAGTCATGGCTATGTCGAAGGGATAGCTCTCGATGTCCACGGCAATGTTTCGGAAGGATCCGCCGAGAACATCTTCCTGGTTCGCAAGGGAGTGTTGATCACGCCCACCTTCGCCGCATCCATTTTGCCCGGCATTACGCGCAATTCTGTCATCAAGCTGGCTGAGGACATGGGGATCAAGGTGATCGAGCAGAATGTCCCGCGGGAAGCGCTCTACCTGGCCGACGAGGTCTTCTTCACCGGCTCAGCCGCCGAGATCTCACCGATCTCCAAGATTGATAACATCGTCATCGGCTGTGGTAAAGCAGGCCCCATCACCAAGCAACTGCAGAAGGCGTTCTTCGACATCGTCAACGGAAAGGTCGAGGATAAGTACGGTTGGCTGACGCTGGTTCCCCAGTACAAAGGAGGAACGGTCTAAGTGAAAGTCGCTGTTGCCTGCGACCACGCCGGGCTTGAGTTCAAGGAGAAGGTCAAGCAGATTCTCTCCCGACTCGGGCACGAGGTAGTGGACTTTGGAACCGACTCTAAAGAGTCGGTGGACTATCCTGATTTCGGGCTCAAGGCCGCGGCGGCTGTGGCCGGAGGCGAGGTCGACTATGCAATCACCGTCTGCTGGACCGGCAACGGTATGAACATGGTCGCCAACAAGGTCAAAGGGATCAGGGCCGGCATGGCGCTGAACCCCGACATGGCTTTTCTGACCCGCTCGCACAACGACGCCAACATCCTCACCCTGGCGCAGAAATACACTCCCGAGGGTCAACTTGATGAGATCGTTGAGACTTTCCTGACCACTCCCTTCGAGGGCGGCCGCCACACGCAACGCGTGGAGAAGATCAAGGCGGCGGAGGGGACATAATCACACTGGCGGGTGGCGGGTTCAAACTCGTTTGAAACGGCCACCCGACGCAACCCCCCACTGTCATCTCTGAGCGGACGCGGAATCCATCCTGGATTCGAAGATATGTCTTCTGTGAATCGCCTGTTCGGTTTCGCCGCGGCAATCGCAGGACCGTGTCTCTCCTTACTGAGGATAGAACAGGGCGCCAAAGTCCTGAAAGAAGTGGGCGAGGATACACGGCCACAGGCGTCCCGTGCGCAAATACAAGAGTGAGAACATCAACCCGTACACTGTTATCAGGATGATGCCGGGGAGACCCTGATAGGCGTGGCACAGGCCGAATGCCAGCGCCGACACCACTGTCGGCACGACCCAGGAGTTCGTTTTCCCTATAAGCCGTAGTCGCGTCATCAGGTAGCCGCGAAACCCGATTTCTTCGCAGAAGCCGGCCGTCGCCGACACGGCCACCCATACGATTCGGCCGACGGTGTCCTGGGGAATCAGCAGCGCGATTTCTCCCGGCATCGGCAGCCCGATCTGAGCCAGCCCCCAGGCCAGCCCCGCGAGTATCAGGTTGGACGATACCAGAAAGGCTACCACCCAGAGAAAATCCACCGCCCTGAGTTTGCCGAGACCAAGCCCGGCGAGACCGGTCCGTTCGCGAAAGGTGGCGACGTAGAGAAGAAGGAAGACCGACCACTGCATGAACACAGTCGCAATCAGCCCGATCAACAGGAGTTCCTCGGTCAGTAAATCAGAGAGTTTCGAGGGGTCGTCGGCAGTCGCTATTGCGACCGCGGGATACGCCAGGAGCAGGATGACCAGCGATATCCATGTCAGGTTGGAGCGGCGGAAATAAGCATTACTCGAGTTGACCGCAAAACGGCTGAAGGGAGTGTCAAGGGCATCCTGCGGAGTATACCACGGGATGCGTTCAAGATCGTCGGTAGCCACGAACGCCAAGGTACAAAAGCGTCCGCTCGAAAGCGAGTTCAAATCGGGCGTTTGGGTTCGATTGCCAAATGTAGCGCGCGTCGAAAGTGACTCATGTGACAGTGGGGAGGCCAGACGCGTCGATTCGGATGCGAAACCCATGTGGTAGCCTTCCCGGGATGGGTGAGTTTTCTTGGGGCAAAACGATTTGAAATCACATGCCGTCAAGAGGATCGATTCCAGGGAGATAAATGGCAAACAACCGCATTGTCTATCAGAACTGGATCGTGGACATGGGCTACGATCCGGGCGAACGTACTGCTGGGACCGGTTCGCGCCGACCGCCGGGGCAGGGTATCTCGCTGCACAGTCCCGCCGCAGCTGCTCTGACCGATGAGGACATTCTCGGTTTTGCCGAACAGGCCGCCCGAGTGGTGCTCGTGCGTGAGAAGGTCGACGCGGCGCTGACGCAGTTGGCCGACGAAGAAAGGGAGTTCGTCGTCAGGTTCTATTTCATGGGGGAAAGCTACCGGCGAATCTCGGAGAAGTCGGGTCGTGCCGTTCACAAACTGGAAGCTCTGCACAAGCGTTGTCTGAGAATACTCAGGAAAGAGTTGGTGCCGTTCGTACAGGAAATGTACCGGTTGCGACCCGCAGTCAAAAGGGACTGCCCGATCTGCAGGTCGCCGCACCTGGTTGCTATCAACAGGCTCATCCGAGACCGGGACAAGTCCTCCACATGGAAACCGGTGCTGAAAGTCCTGCGTGAGAAGTACGGGCTATATATCGCCAGTCCGCAGTTGCTGATCGGTCACGAGAAATATCACTGAGGTAGCTAACTGGTATCCGGCACGCAGTCGGATAAATTGACAACCCAAATACAGGAGAGCGGGAAATGGCCAACAATCCAACCACAGGCGCCAAAGTCAGAGGGGATCACTGTCTTAACGTGTTCGTCTCGTATGAGTTGAAGGAAAAATTGAAAGCTTTGGCTAAGAAATACGACCGCACGACATCCGACATGGTGCGGGCCGTGCTCCGGATCGGCATTCCTATGATGGAAGGTCTTTCCCAGGCCGAGGAAATCATGGTCAGGGAGTATATCTCACTCTTCCGTAAGCTGCGACAGGTGAAATCGCTCAAGGAGATATGATCTTAGGTGCCGTGTGAGCCGCCATGCCTTGAGTCCGCAAAGCCGGACGGGCGCGCAGTCAAAAAAAGCTTGAGGCTACCGGTCGTTCTTCGTATCATCCGGCCAGTTTGCTGTACAGGAATTATGCGCGATGCTGGAAAAACAAAGAACGATCAAGGCTGAAATCTCGATGTCCGGCGTGGGACTTCACACCGGCAACAACTGCACCATGACCCTCAAGCCGGCCCCCCCCGATACCGGCATCCGTTTTGTCCGAAGTGACCTTCCCGACAAACCGTGGGTCATCGCCGATATCGACCACGTGGTTGATATTTCCCGCGGTACCACCCTGCAGAAAGGTGAGGCCAGGGTGCACACGGTGGAGCATGTTTTGGCTGCTATTGCCGGTCTGGAAATCGATAACCTGGTCGTCGAACTCGACAGCAACGAACCGCCGGTCGGAGACGGCTCAGCCCGACCGTATGTCGACAAACTGCTTGAGGCCGGCTTCGAAAATCAGGAGGCCGACAAGGTATATCTTGAGATCGATACGCCGATGGCATACTCCGAACCGGAACGGGGGGTCGACCTGGTCGTCACACCGTCCGACGAGTTGCGCATCACCTTCATGATCGACTACAAAAACCCTGCCCTGGGAACCCAGTACACGTCACTGGTGGATCTGGAGAAGGAGTTCGTTGATGAGTTCGCGCCGGCGCGGACGTTCTGTTTTCTCTCGGAGGTCGAGGCCCTCAAGGACGCCGGACTCATAAAAGGCGGCGGTCTGCACAACGCCGTTGTGATCTATGACAGCGACCTCGGGCAAGTGGAGGTTGACCGCATCCGCAAGGCGCTCGATTTGCAGGAGGAGGCATTCGTCGGCAAAACGGGCATTATAAATGATATCCCCCTCCGCTTCTACAACGAACCTGTGCGCCACAAAGCGCTCGACCTGTTGGGGGATTTGCTGTTGATCGGGGCGCCTCTGAAAGGGCACGTGCTGGCGGCGCGATCCGGTCACAAAGCCAATGTCGCCCTGGCCCGGAAGCTGCGCGAACTTTACAAGAAAAAAAAGATAGCACGGCGCTACGCGTCCAAGGCCGGCGAGGCATTCTTCGATATCAATTCCATTCTGAAAATAATGCCCCACCGCTACCCGTTCCTGCTTATCGACCGCATTCTCGACCTCGAACCGGGGAAGAGTGTGGTCGCGATCAAGAACGTGACAATCAACGAGCCGTTCTTCCAGGGGCATTTCCCCGGCCACCCGATCATGCCCGGAGTGCTGGTGCTCGAGGCGATGGCGCAGGCGGGCGGCATTCTTCTGCTTCACGCCATTGATGAACCTGAGACCAAGGTGGTCTATTTTATGGCTATCGACAACGCACGCTTCCGAAAACCGGTCATACCGGGCGACCGGCTTCGCTTTGAACTTTCAATGAACGCCTTTCGTCGGAACACCTGCAAGATGTCGGGCAAGGCGTTTGTCGATGACGCTCTCGTGGCCAGTGCCGACTTCATGGCGATGGTTATTGACCGATGACCGATATCCACAAGACCGCAATAGTGTCACCCAAAGCGGAACTGGCCGAAGACGTGACGGTCGGCCCGTACAGTATCATCGAGGATGACGTCACTATCGGTAAGGGTACGAAAGTTGCATCAATGACCCTGATCGCCGCCGGGG
This sequence comes from Candidatus Zixiibacteriota bacterium, assembly GCA_023132995.1. Lineage (GTDB taxonomy): Bacteria > Zixibacteria > MSB-5A5 > GN15 > FEB-12 > JAJRTA01. The sequence continues at coordinate 5,225 of JAGLXI010000142.1, forward strand.
CGAGGATCGGCGAGAACGTGACCGTTGCCCACGGCGCCGTCATTGCCACCCAGCCGCAGGATTTGAAATTCGGGGGCGAGATCACCACCGCCGTGATCGGCGATGGTACTGTCGTGCGCGAGTACGCAACCATAAACCGGGGCACAAAAGACCGCAACGAGACGACGGTCGGCAAGAACTGCCTGATCATGGCTTACGCCCACGTGGCCCACGATTGCCTCATCGGTGACAACGTCATCATGGCCAACTCGGTCAACCTGGCCGGACATATCGAAATCGGCGACTGCGCCATTATCGGCGGTGTGGTGCCGGTGCATCAGTTTGTCAAGATCGGCGCTCATGCTATGATCGGCGGTGGTTTTCGCGTGCAGCACGACGTCTGCCCCTACGCGCTGGTGGCGGGATATCCTCTGAAGGTAGTGGGGGTCAACGTCATCGGTCTCAGGCGTCGCGGTTTCAAGCGGGAGGTGATAAAGAGTATTGAGGGAGCCTTCAAGCCTCTTTTCTTCAGCGGGCTGAATACGACGCAGGCCCTCGAGCGAATTAGGGGAGAGCTGCAGATCACACAGGAGCTTGAGGTCATCCTAAGCTTTGTCGACGGTTCCACCCGCGGACTGGTCAAGTAGCGCCGGGGCGCAAGATTCCTGTTCTGGCAGTTGTTTCGACCGCGGAGTTGGAGCAAATCAGGTATATGGGGTTCAGACTATGAGTAATATCCGAGACAGCGCAGAAAGTGACTTTTTCTTCGGCTATTTCGAGAAGCGAATAAGGTATGTCAGAGAAAACTGTCTCGACCAAATTGAGGGCACTATTCTTCTTTGTTGCTATCTGGACTCTCTCTCGGGGTACTGCTATGGTGGCCATACAGGAAAGGCGAGACTGGAACGTTTCCTTCTTGAACACACTGGTCAGAGAGACATCTGGAAAAAAGTCAGTCTTGTTCTGCTGCGTCAACATCTGGAGAGTAAAAAACTCCCCTTCTACAGTGACATGATTAGCTTCCTGAATGGGCTCGGAGTCCGGATGATCAACTTCAATAATCTCGGTTTCAATCCGGATGTTGATTTCGAGACTTTGGTAAATAAGGCCGAACGGATATTGCCCGCGGGCTATCTGGGGAAGTTGGACGGCGACATTAGGGAATTCGAGTATTCGGCGATTCTCTGGAGGGACTACCGGAACATGGCGGTGCACGAGACAGCCCTCCCTGAAGGCAGAGCGGAGAATTTGGCCGGCAAGAAGGAACCATTCTATTCAAACATGAACGCCATTGCAGGGCGCGAAGTGGTTCCAATCAAAACGTGCTTTGACATTCCACCCGAATTCCTCCTCTTCACAATTGAAAGCGGATTGGACAGCTTCCGGAAATCCGTAGATGAGGGGAAGTGCACAATTGAGGTTCCCCCGGTTGGGTGGACACGGAGAAAGGATAGTAGGAAGCGGCTCAAGGATGATGCGGAAGTTGGTTATCCGCGATTCATCACAAAGCCATTCGTTTCACTGCTGTCTGGTTCTGATTATCTACTTGGACAGGCGCAGCTAAGTCACGAGAAGTGGAATTCCTTGAGAAACTCCGATGATCGTTGGCACGAACGGGCTCTGTCTCGCAGTTGCGTAGTTGCCAGTGTTTTCTTCCTCGAGTCAATCACGATTAGCGTTCTGCGCGATTTTGGGAGTCTGGAGCCGTGGCAATTGCCATTCCGTCTACAGAAGAAGACCGGTTTACACAAGAGAGACATCGATTATCTACCACTCATTGAGCGGGTGTTCTTGATCCCGTATCTATGTGCTGACGCGGTAGACGCGCTTTCCAGAGAGTATTTTGACAGGGGTTCGGAAGAGTTCAAAAGGATGAAGGAACTGATTGAGATACGCGATAGCTTCGCTCACAGTCGACCGGTCAGGTTGAGGGTGACGATCACCAAGACTGGAGAGAGGGAGTTTGTTCTTGATGACAAGTTCGAGGAGAATTTCTGGCCGTTGACGCGAATGCCGAAAGATATATCCCGTATCAACCATAGCCACGCCAAGCTCGCGAGAGAGATTGTCGAAAGGGTTGTTATGCACATTGATGAATTCTTGGGTGGCAAGCTGACAAAGAATTATTGGATGACGGAAGAGCGCATGGAGTTTGATCCCGAAATCCTGTCCGCGTCTGATTCTTGCCAAGACGAGCCCGACTGAAATGCGCCGAAAACCCACCAGCCAACAAAGGCGGGCCCGAAGACGGACCCACCCTGCCTCGAGCCTGTTAGTGCATTCTCAGAAAGCGACAGGCGGTACGCGCGTCCGGGTAGCGACGGGCAAGTTTTTGCATTTATTCCTTGACTATGGCCGTATAAGAATAAAACTTGTTGGTATAGAGTGAGTTGTAGGGAAAGGAGAATCAGGTCCATGCGAAGGACACTCTTGATATTGTTGGCATTAACCCTGTGTGTCCCGGTGGGTTATGCGAAGAGGAAAAGGGATAAAGCCGGCAAGGTGACTGATTATGTGTACACCGACAAGCAGTATGGCTTCAGCCTTGCGCTTAACAAGGAGTGGAAGTACAGTATCAGGGGCAACAAGGATAACTTCCGTATTGTCCTCACGCAGAAGAACTATGAAATCCCCCCGGACTACATGGATGCTCCCGATTATACGCAGATACCCAAGTTGGTTGTTTGGGTCGATACCACATCGTACAGCGCTTCAGCCTTTGTCGATTCTCTGGTCAGTGAGAAGTACAAGTCCGATCAGAAGAGCGATATCTTCAAGGAGTTCGATATCCTCAACGATGCCTCGGCGGCTTCGGGGACTTATCGCGAGAACCTGATTCCCAAGGGAAAGAAGACGTTCTCCCTGGCGGACGATAAAGCCATCCGATGGACCGGGTCAGTTGCCTATATGAAGGAAGTCGCTCTCTCGGCCTCATCGGCCTCCGGCAAGCGTGTTCGCGGGGCCTTTGGCGGCACCATCGTGGGCGTCAAGCACGGCGACGTGATTGTTCTGTTTCACATGATATGCGAGTGGGTGTACCACCCTCAGATCGAAGCTGAGGTTATGAAGATGATCAACAGCATGACGTGGGTGGAACCCGGGGAATCGAAAACGGAGTGACCTGTGATTGACGGGAGGGTATTGCCGGTCTATCCTGTTGACCTGATGGATGTCCGGCGCCGGTATTGCTGATTGCCGATAACCAAGTGAGAGTCGTGGAGGTTCCATGTGGGCGGTGAGGTCTTTACTTACTATCGTGCTGGTTTTGTGCGTGGTAGCCTTTGCCTACTACAATTCCGACATGGATCAGAGAGTAAGTGTCAACTTGATCTGGGCCAAGTATGTTGACGTGCCGCTGATCACGGTAGTGTTCTGGTCTTTTGTGGCCGGCGTTCTGGTTTCGTTGTTTGTGTTCGTAACCGTGTTTGTCCGACAGTCGGTCCAGATCAGGGGGACCCGTAGGCGGCTTCAGGCGCTGGAGAGCGAAGTGACGGTTCTGCGCAACCGTCCCATCGAAGAATCGGCCGACCTGCTCAAGAGCGCCGAGAACAGACCGGCCGGTCGAGCGTCCACCTTTTCGCAGCGTGACTGAACCAATAGGTTGTCAAGTATGGGCGAATACATTGTCATTTTCTTTGTGTTGCTTGCTGGCTCGGTAGCATTTTACCTTGTTTACGAACGGTACTTCTACAAATCCGGGAAACCCGATTCCTCACTCTACGTTCAGGCCCTGCAGGAGCTTCTGGACGGCAAGGCCGAGCAGGCCTTTGGCAATTTGCGTCAGGTGGTTGCCGATGATTCTTCCAACGTTGATGCCTACCTGCGGCTGGGACAAATCCTCCGCAATCACGGAAAGCCGGATCAGGCCCTTCAGGTGCACAAGGACCTCACGTT